>JAZSCY010000264.1:0-15362 GCA_045530875.1 Eubacteriales bacterium | reverse complement strand
CCCCTCCGCGAAAACCTTAATAAATTATTAGTAAAAGTTTTGGAAAGGGGTTCGGGGGGAACTTTTTTCAAAAAGTTTCCCCCGTTTCTTCTTATGGATCTTTGTAATCAATCCACGGTGCGCCGGATTCTGGAAGAAAACGGTCTGGCACCCAAAAAGGCTTTTGGTCAGAATTTTCTGATCAATCCCATGATCCCCGAGAACATCGCGGAGGCATCCGCCTACGAGCCGTTTTTCTATGAGGAGAACGACAGCGAGGATGCCTGCGCCTTGGAGATCGGTCCCGGCATCGGTGCCCTCACAAGGGAATTGGCCGCCCGTTATCCCTCCGTCACCGCGGTAGAGATCGACCGGGGTTTGATTCCCGTTCTGGCCCAGACGCTTGAGGACTGCCCCAACACCCGGGTGATCAATGAGGATTTCATGAAAACGGATGTGAAATCCCTGCTCAGCGAATCCTTTGGGGATGCGCCCGTGCACGTGTGCGGAAATCTTCCCTATTATATTACCACGCCGATTCTGATGAAGCTGCTGGAAGCCTATCCCGCCGACGGACGATCCCCCGTGCGCCGCATCACGCTGATGGTGCAGAGCGAGGTGGCGGATCGGATCTGTGCCCAGGCCGGCAGCAGTGCCTACGGTGCCATCACGGCGGCGGTGGCATTGCGGGGGCGGGCAAAAAAACTGTTCACCGTGTCCGCCGGGAATTTCTATCCCGTGCCAAAAGTATCCTCCGCGGTTCTGACCATCGAAACCCATCCCCACGGATTGTACGATCTGTATCCCGATGCTCCCACGGGCGACGGATTTGCCCCCTTCTTTGATCGGGTGACTGCCATGATCGAGGCGGCATTCGGCCAGCGGCGCAAGACGCTGACCAATGCACTGGGCGGATTATACGACAAATCCGCGGTGGAAGCGGCTCTTACTTTCCTCGGCATCCGCACGGATATCCGGGGCGAGAAGTTGTCCGCCCTGGATTTCTGCCGTCTGAGTGCGGCACTTATGAAATAAATGCAAACCGGCTTGCCCTGTGGCAAGCCGGTTTTGTTATTTTAGGATCGCGGGCCGAGTGTGTCAATAATATCCAAAACAAATTCCAAGGTGGTTCTCTTGTTATAGGTCAAATAATACACCCTGTTATCATCGTCTTGCCAAACCAGTTGACATAATGCCCCATCACCCTGCACGTGATATGCCAGCACATTGTTCTTTAAAAGAATTTTATCGACCGATATGTCATAGCCAGCGTCAATCTTCATTTTGCTTACCGGCAAATTGCTCTGGTAACACCGTATCATTTCGTGATCAGGACCATCCATCCACCATCCTGCCGTTTCTTCGCTCAGAGTCCATCCATCCGGCACATCCGGATAGTATATATCACACTCATCCGGCAAAGGATAGACGAGGTCACACTCGTCGGGGCGAGGGCGGAGGCTGTCCACAATCTCCAAAGCTTGCTCCAAGGTTACGTTTATAAACCGCGTACGAAAATAATACTTATCTTTCCAAAGCAAAAAGAAATTTGTCTCTCTGCCCAAAATCACACGATATGCCGGCAAGTTGTTTTTCAGTACGATTTCCTCCACTCTCACCGAGTCTGCATCAATCGTTCCTTTGCGCGCAGCAAAACGAAGCTCCACCACTTCCCCATTGGGACCTTCCATTCGCCAGCCACCAAACTGCTCTATTAAGTACCAGCCTTCCGGCACATCCGGATAGCACATCACAGAATCATCTGACCAATCTTTACGGAACTCATAGGAAAAACTGGTTTCATCCCACTGCACAGTAATCTCCTTTTGATTGGCTCTTACCACGCCGAAAAGTCCCACGCACAACAACATGCAGGCCGCCGCGGCTGTCAACGCATGCATCCATGTACGCCTTGTCTTCTTTCCCCGGCTTTCCCGCAGGATGCGGCGCTCTGTCTTCTCGTGAATTGTATTTTCGGCCACATCGATGGAATCAAATTCTCTGATCTCCTCCGCCATGCTGGCTTCCGCCGCCAGTTTCATCAGGGCATCCAAATTCCCGGACTCACGTTTCATGCACATATCCCTCCAATTCTTTGCGCAATTTTGCAAGACTCCGCTGAAACACCGAGCGGACGGTAGATGCGTTCATGTTCAGCACATCGGCGATCTCACGGTGGGGCATATCGTGGTAATACCGAAGCAGGATGATCTCCCGAGCAGGGGACGGAAGTGCGTCGATAGCCTTTTTCAGCACCTCCACCGTTTCCTGTCGGATCAATTCCGCGGGGATATCCGTTTCATCCGGCAGTTCCAGATCCCCCGACTCTTCCCCGTCCTCCTCGTATCCGTTGCTGACAGACACGACCGGCAATCCGTTTTTCTTACGGAGCATATCAAAGCACACGCATTTTGTGTACAAAGCGATCAAGCCCCGGATTTTCTCCTCACCGGCGTCCGCAAATTTATCCCGGTAGCGGATAATCTTCAAAAAAGTACCGCTTACCGCATCCTCCGCATCGGTCGGATTTCCCAGATACCGCATGGCCCACGCCTTTACCCGCGGTGCATATTCCCGGAACAGGCCCTTGACCAGATCTCTTTCCCTGTCCGTTTGTATGTCCAACATGGCCAAACTCACACTGAGCATCTTTACCCTCCTGTCTTACAAGCACTTTGTATTGTCGATGATCCGGACCATCTGTATATACATACGATCCAGGCGGAGCATTGTCCCACATTTTCGCAAAAAATCGTAAACGGGGCTGTCCGTGTGCGCAGCCCCGTTTTTGTTACTGTATCTTCTTTTTCACATACGTCAGCAGCGCGTCCCGGTCGTTGTCCAATTTTCCGCGGATCACCCGATCCAGCAGGTGATTCAGCATTTCGCCGATCATTTTGCCCGGCTTCATGCCGATGGATATCAGATCGTTTCCGTTCACGGCCAGGCTGGAAACGGAAATACACTCGTTTTTCTCCAGAATCTCACGGGCGATGGACTCGATGATGTCGTAACTTTCCAGCCGATCCCGATACTTTGGAGATTGGGCCAGCGTATCCGCCCGCTTCATCTTCATCAGATCCCAAAAGATCTCCGATGTCAGGCGGGACAGCGCTCGCTTGACGGCGGTTTCCTTCGGCTCGATAATCCGATCGTGCTCCTTCACCAGCGTGCCCACCCGGCGGCGGGTAGCGTTATCGTATTTCAGCCGGGCAAGGATTTCCTCCGTCATCTGCGCACTGACAGCGGGATGACCGTAGAAATGGCCGACGCCCTTTTCATCGGTGAAAAAAGAGGACGGCTTACCGATATCGTGCAACAAAGCACACAGCCGCAAATGGGGTTCTGGCGGAATTTCGCTGACCGCCACCGCCGTGTGCTCCCACACATCGTAGATATGGTAGGGCGTTTTCTGATCGAAGCCGTGCATGGGCAGAATCTCGGGAATCACCGTGCCGATCACATCCCACCAATCCATGAGGACGTTTTTCACGTTATCGCCGCACAAAAGCTTGGTCAGTTCCACCTGGATCCGCTCCGCACTGACCGAGGGGATGCGTTCCTTATTTTCATGGATGGCCGCGGCGGTGTTTTCCTCAATGGAAAATCCCAGAACGGAAGCAAAACGGATGCCCCGCATCATGCGAAGCGCATCCTCCCGGAAGCGGGTAGCAGGATCGCCCACGCATCGGATGATGCCGCGCCGGATATCCTCTGCTCCGCCGAAATGATCGATGAGGCCCCGCTCCGGAGAGTAGGCGATGGCGTTCATGGTGAAATCCCGGCGGGCCACATCCTCCCGCAAACTGGCGGTGAAGGACACGCTGTCGGGATGGCGGTTGTCGGAGTACGTTCCCTCCGTGCGGTAGGTGGTGATCTCCAAAGGCACTCCGTCCATCACCACGGTGACGGTGCCATGCTGTATACCCGTTTCGATCACGGGATAAGCGGCAAACACCCGTGCCGTCTGTTCGGGCAGAGCCGATGTGGTGATATCGTAATCCTTGGGCGGCAATCCCATAAGATAATCCCGCACGCATCCGCCCACGATAAAGGCTTCGTATCCTGCCTCCTCCAGCATGGCCAGAGCCCGGGACACGCACTCAGGCAGACACATAGATTTTGTCATACGTTCTCACTCCTTTCGGCGATCAGCATTTTTTCCAGGGCTTTGGCGGCAAAGCTCAGCGACCGATCCGCCGTTTTCACAAGACACACCTGCCGGCTTGGCTGTGCATCCGACAATTCCAGCACAAACAGATTCCGCTGATCTGCCTCGTGACGGATAAACTCCTCCGGTACAAATCCGATGCCCAGATCGTTTTTCACCATGGGCAGAATCTGATCCTCCGTGGCCGCCTCGATATCGGGCGTGCGGCGGATACCGTGGGAGAGAAACAAATCCGTGTACATCTCGTAGGTTTTGGTATCCCGACCAAGACCGATGAGAGGATGCCGTGCCAAATCCGCCAGCGACAGGGACTGCTGCGCCAGATGGGACAGAGCCTGCCCGCACACCGGCACCTCCCGCACCGTTTTCAGGGGGATCTCCTTCATATGGGATCCCGCCCCGGTGGGGGTGGTGACCACAGCGAAATCCACGAGGCCGTGCTTCAGTGCATCCAGTGCCTGGGGGGTGGAGTGATTGGACACACGGATGCGCACGCCGGGATGATCGGCCCGGAACCGTTTCAACACAGGCAGGAGGAGACACCGCAGCGCCACCTCGCTGGCACCGATGGAAACCGTTCCCTGGCTCAAACTGCGATCCAGCGCGATCTCCCTCTCCCCAGCCTCAATATGCTCCACGGCGATACGGACATGCTCGTACAGCCGCTCTCCCTCGGGAGTCAGCCGCACGCCCCGATTGGAACGGATGAACAAGGCGCACCCCAGATCACTCTCCAGATTCTTGATGGTGCGGGTCACATTGGGCTGATTGCACAAGAGCATGGCCGCCGCCTGGGTAAAGCTGCGGTACTTGGCCACATAATAAAAGATGCGATAACTATCGTAATGGATATACATACTCTACCATATAAATTTGATATATCAGCGATATAAAATATACATTTTACATATGCTGATATGTATAGTATAATAGTATCACAAAAGAAAGTCAATGGAAATCGAGGAAAAAACACTATGCCGGAAATTCTGGAAACACTCATGCTCGTCTGCTTCGGTATGTCCTGGCCGATGAACGTCTACCGCAACTACAAAGCAAGATCGGCCAAAGGAATGAGTTTGTTCTTCATTCTGCTCATCATCAGCGGTTATGTGGCCGGCATCGGTGCCAAAATCCTCACCCACAATTTCACTTATGTGCTGGCGGTGTATGCGCTGAATCTTTTGTTTGTCAGCATCAATTTACTGGTGTACGTACGCAACCGCCGTCTGGATCGCACATCCGCGCGGTAATATCCAAAAAAAGCCGTGGCTTACGCCCGGCTTTTTTGTTTGACTGAAACCTTTCCAAAAAACGGATTGTATTTTCGGTTGGGATATGCTATACTTTATATATATGATATGGTAAGGAGGCTTTCCTTTGGCTAAATACAGACAGGGCCGCATCAACGACAGTGTGGCACAGGAAATATCCATGATTCTCCGGGACGTGAAGGATCCCCGGGTTTCGGATGCAATGATCACTATCACCGGGGCGGACGTGACCCCGGATCTGAAGTATGCAAAAATCTTCTTTTCTCTCTACAGCGGAGAGGTGAAGGAAACTCTGCAGGGCCTGCGCTCCGCCGCCGGATTCATCCGCGGTCAGCTGGCGCGCCGGCTGAATCTCCGCGTGACACCGGAATTGACCTTCGCCCACGATACCTCCGTCAGCCACGGCGCTCATATCGCCGAGATCCTGTCCCAGCTGGACATCCCCCAGGATGATCCCGATGAGACGGAGGATGACGATGCCGAATAATCTTACGCTATCCGCTGTGTCGGACATTCTGTACCGGGCACAGCGGGTACTGATCTGTATTCATCACAATCCCGACGGGGACGCCGCCGGCAGTGCATTTGCCCTCGCGCAGATGCTGCGGGGCATGGGCAAATACGCCCGGGTGATCTGTGCCGATCCCATCCCGAAACGACTCCGATTCACTCTGCGGGAGCAGGAAGATTGGCTGTACACCGAGGGGATGGAAGCGGAATACGATCTTCTGTGCGCCGTGGACACGGCGTCAGTAGGACAGTTGGGTGCGCTGGGGCATCTGGCAGGAAAAATCGGCGTGAGCATCGATCATCACGGAACGGGGGAGGTGTTCTGCCCCGCTTTTGTGGATCCTGCGGCATCGGCTGCCGGGGAGATTTTGTTCGATCAGTACCGGATGTGGTGCGAGGCCGATCTGCTGCAGCCCGACGCGGATATTGCCCGGCTGCTCTACACCGCCATCGTGTCGGACACGGGCAGTTTCAAATATTCCAATACCACGAAAAAGACCATGCTGGCCGCGGCGGAGCTGATGGGTGAAATCCAATCGGCGACGGACGGGGGCGACGATGTTCCCATGCTGTGCCACCGCCTGTTCGAGTGCCGCACCATGACGGAGCTTCGGGCACAACGGGCAGGAATCGATGCGTTGCGGTTGGAGCACGAAGGCGAGTTGGGCATCGTTCTCTTCACCCAGGCCATGCTTCGTGACAACGGACTTACCATGGAGGATATCGCCAACGTGATCGGCCTTCCCCGCACGGTGGACGGCGTAAAGATCGCTCTGGCTGTCAAGCAATCTCCCGACGATCCCACCACCTGGCGCATCAGTTCCCGCGCAAATGTGGATGTGGATGTTTCCGCCGTTTGCGCCACATTTGGCGGAGGAGGACACAAGCGGGCCGCCGGTTGCAGTATCTCCGCGCCCGATGGGGAGGCAGCACTGGCGATCGCTATCGAAGCCTTCGGCGGGGCACTCACACAAGCGGAGGGGTGCGAATAATGGATGTATCGGGTATTGTGATCGTCAACAAGCACGGGGGCGTCACCTCCAACGATATCGTGATTAAGCTGCGCCGCCTGTTCGGTACGCGGCAGGTGGGGCACACCGGCACGCTGGATCCCATGGCCACGGGTGTTCTGCCTGTACTGATCGGCCGTGCTGTCAAAGCATCGGAGAACATCACCGCCGAAAACAAGCGGTATACCGCCCATCTGAAACTGGGTATCACCACCGACACCGAGGACACCACCGGCACCACGCTGAGTGTGGCGAAGACGATTCCATCGGAGGAAGATGTGCTGGCGGTTTGCGCTTCCTTTGTCGGGGAGATTCTGCAAATCCCGCCCATGTACAGCGCGCTGAAGGTAAACGGCCGCAAGCTGGTGGATCTGGCCAGAGAAGGCATCGTGGTGGAGCGGCAGGCACGTCCCATCACCATTCACGATCTGCACGCCAGACGTCTGGCGGAGGATCTGTACGAATTGGACGTATCCTGCTCCAAGGGTACATACATCCGCACCCTGTGCGCCGATATCGGTGCGAAATTGGGATGCGGCGGCGCGATGGCCCGTCTGACACGAACGGAAAGCGGTCCCTTTACTCTGGCGGAATCCGTCACCGTAGAGGAGTTGGAATCCATGACGGAGGAAGAGCGGTCCGGCTGCGTGATCCCCTTGGAGAAATTCTTTTTGGATGCCCCCGCTGTGGATCTGCCGGCGTTTTATGCCCGCCTTGCCCGAAACGGATGCGAGATCTATCAAAAAAAGATCCACACCGATTATCCGGTAGGAACCACGGTACGTATGATCCACGACGGCGTGTTCTTCGCATTGGGTCAGGTGCGGGAATACCCCGATGGCTCGGCGATAAAAGCCCTGAAAATCTTTGTTTTATAATCCAAATGGCTGTGTGCACAGAAACATACAGCCATTTTTTACATTCGCCTACAATCTTCCAGTTATAGGCATTTGTGAAAAAATCCGCAAAAATCGCAAAAATCCTGTTGCTGTCCCTGTCGCAAAATGGTATAATGTATATATAAGGAACAAATTCCACCGAAAACAAAGGATAATGCTATGCTGAGAATTCTTCATACCGGTGATATTCATCTGGACAGCCCCTTTTCGCGGCTTGATGCACGCAAAGCGGAGATCCGCCGGGAAGAGCTGCGCTCTTCTTTTTCTGCCATGTTTTCCTATGCGCGAAAAAACGGCGTGGATCTGATTCTGATCGCCGGCGACGTGTTTGATCGGGAATTTGTTACCCGGGAGACGCTGGCGCTGCTTTTGCGGGAGTGCGCACAGACCCCCTGCCCCATCGTGATCGCTCCCGGTAATCACGACTGTGCCGCGCCGGACAGCATCTGGTGCAAGATCACCTTCCCGGAAAACGTGCACGTGTTCCGATCCCCGTCGCTGGAGAAGATTTCCCTGGACGAAATGGGTGTGGATGTGTACGGCTATGCCTTCGTTTCCCCGGAGATGACGCAGTGTCCTTTGCACGGAGCCCGGGTGGAGGATCCCCGGCGCATCAATCTGCTCCTGGCCCACGGTGAGATCGGTGTACCCCTGTCCCGGTACTGTCCCATCGCACGGGCAGATCTGGAGGAATTCGGGGCGGATTACGTCGCCCTGGGACATATTCACAACGCGCCTTCCGTGGAAAAAATCGGCGGCGCGGTGGCTGCCTACTGCGGATGTCCCGAGGGCCGCGCTTTTGATGAGACCGGCATCAAGGGGGCTGTTCTGTGCGAAATAGATAAAGCAAGCGGTACAGCCGATGTTCGTGTAAAGCGGATCCGGTTCTCCCGCCGCCGGTATGAATGCGAGGAGATCGACTGCTCCGGCGCCGAGCTTTTGTCCGATATGGAGGCCCGTATTGCGGCTCGGATTGAGGAAAAGGGATACGGCGAGGACACGCTTCTGCGCCTGATTCTGCAGGGAGCGGTATCCCCCTCTCTGGTGGTGGATACAAACGCCTTGGCCGCCCGCTTCCCCGCTCTCTTTTCCGTGGAAATCCGAGACGAAACCCTGCCCGCCATAAATCCCCGGGATTTTGAGAATGATCGCACGGTGCGGGGCGAATTCTATCGCATGCTGGCCGCAAAAATGGAAAGCGGAACACCGGAGGAGAGAAAAATCGCCGCTATGGCGCTCCGGTACGGTCTCTCTGCCATCGCCGGCGAAAACATCAGCGAAATCTGAGGTGGATCATGTACATAAAGCATCTGAGAATTGAATCCTTCGGCACGCTCCGGGATCGGGAGATCGATTTGTCGGACGGATTGAATATCATTGAGGGAGCCAACGAATCGGGAAAAAGCGCTCTCGCCATGTTTATCAAATTCATGCTCTACGGCCTGTCGGGAAAATCTGCCGGCGGAGAACTGTCTGAGCGCCGTCGGTATGTGAACTGGGACACAGGCTGTGCCGCCGGTACCATGACCGTATCCGGCAAGGAGGGCGAATACCGTATCGAACGACATCTGGCCGCCGCGGTCACCGATGACGGGGCGCGGCAGAGAGAAACGGTACGGGAAACGGTGCGCATCATCGATACGGCTCTGGATACGCCGGTCCATCGGGGCGAGATCCCCGGTGAGGTGATCTTCCACGTGCCGGAAGCCATCTTCATGAACACGGTATTTGTCCGGCAGATCGACGGAGCACGCCCCAGCGGAGAAAGCATCCTTACTTCCATTGAAAATCTTCTGTTCACCGCCAACGAAAACGTCAGCACCAAAAAGGCCATGGATCGCCTGGATGCCGCACGGAAGCAGATTCTGCATAAAAACGGCGGCGGCGGGGAATTGTATCTGTGCAAGGAAGAGCGCAGTGCGGTGGCGGCTCGTCTCAGAGAAGCCCAGGAGCAAAGCCAGGCTTTGCTGGGCGAGGAGGATGCCCTGTCCGCCGCCCGTGCGCAGCGTGAAGAACTGACAGAAGCGGTACGCCGTCAGACACGGATCTGCGAATACGGAGAGATCAATCTGGTACGGCGGCGGTTCGACACCGTCATCGTCGGCACGCAAAAACTGAGTGCTATGCAGAAGGAACTGTCCGATCGAGCCAAGGACGGCGTGGACCGATCCTTTTTGGCCCAGGTGAAGGATTCCTCTGCCAAGCTGGCGGAATTTGACACGGTACTTACCCAGATACAAAGCGCCGACACGGTACTGCAGAAAAAGCACCGGGAGGCCACATCAAAAAACGAGCAGGCGGCATCGGAGATCGAAAGCGCCACTTCCCTGGCTAAAATCCTGCGGAATCGGATGCGCCTGACGATGGCCATGGGCCTGGTCATTCTGCTGCTTGCTTTGCTGAGTGCCGGTGCGGCATGGTATCTCCATCTTTCCGCTGCTCCTGTGTATACGGTTCTGCTGGCCTCGGCCGGATTGCTTGCTGTATTGGCTATTGTCTGCTTCATCATCCGCGGCCGTGCCAAGGCGGATCTGCAGGATCTTCTGGTGGAATGGGATGCGCCGGATGTAGAATCCCTGGCGGATGCCATCACCGACGTGATCGGCGTCAAGGGAGATCTGGAATCACTGACCAACGAAGCCCGTCAGATGCACAAGGCACTCACCGACCGTCTGGCCGCACGCCGTAAGGAAGCCGATCGGGCATTTGCTCTGGCTGCCCATGTGCTCCCCGACGTTCATATCCCGGACGAGAGTGAGGAGGATGCCTACGCCGGCGCGGCACAAAAAATCCTGGAACAGGCGGCGACGCAGGCAGAGGCAATCTGCTCCGAGCGGGAGGAGATGCAGCGGGCCATCGATAATCTGTCCGGACGAATCTCCGTTATGCAGGAAGAATTGCAGGGAGAGAGCGAGGAGGAGATTCGTCGGATCTTTGCGGAAAATCTCCGCACACCAGAGGGGAAAATTGCCTCCGGATTGGATGGGGTTAAGCTGGATGCCGCAAAAAAGACGCTGTCGGATCTGCAATCCCAGCTTCGGGCGGCAGAGGCAAGATATCACGATCTGAAAACCCAGGTAGCCGCCTCCCGGGCTGTCAGTGTATCTCCCGTGGAGTTGGCCGGCCGGCTTGCGGAACTGGATGAACAGATCGACACGCTGAGCATGCGCCACGAGGCATACTGCCTGGCCATGGAAACTTTGCAGAGAGCATCGGATACCATGCGGGCAGGCGTTTTACCCAAGGTGGTGGCGCAGGCATGTGCTTCCGCCAATCGCATCAGCGGCGGTGCCTTTGATGCCATCGGCGTGGATCACGGTCTTGCCATGACCTTCACCCGAAATGGCATGACCCGCGGAGTGGAATATCTGTCCGAGGGAACGAAAGATATTGCGTACATCAGTCTGCGGCGGGCGCTGAGCAGTGCTTTGTTCGGCGACACCCAGCCGCCGCTGATCTACGACGAAAGCTTTGCCCGGGTGGACGAGACCCGCCTATCCCGTGTTCTCCGGATGCTGAATGCCGGTGGCAGTGACGGCGGACAAAGCATTCTTCTGACCTGCCGTCGGGTAGAAGCGGAATTGGCCGAAACAAACGGCGGTGCCCACGTAATACGGCTGTAAGAGTATAAAACCAAGCCTCCGGCGTAAATACCGGAGGCTTGGTTTGTTTATTCGCTATCTGTTTTTACGCCTGTGCACTGGAAAGGATCGCGCCAAAACGCTCCTCTCCCCGAACGCTGTCAAACCATTCCCAACCCTCTTTGGCTGTCATGATCTTGACAAGGTCTGGCGCACTCCACTGGATGCCCAGAAGCAGCGGAAGATTTTTGCCATTCGGCATGCGAATATGCCAATCGTCTTTGATCAACTTGGTTTCCCCAAAGAACTGGGGATTGCCCAAATCCAGCAGCGCGTTTTCGGGAAGTGCCTTCCAGCGGCTGCACAAGGCAAGTGTCTTTTCCAGCCAGGAATAGCCGTTTTCTTTGTCGCCTAAGCCGAAATAGGCAGCGGCCAGTCGGGCGTACAGCATGCTGTACTCACCGATCCATCCGTCCGGCACAGAATCCAGCGTAATGCCATTCAAAACCTGGAGATACATAGTATTCCACGCCACCGATTCCTCTGGTTTTCCCCGATAGTTCTTGTGTTCACGGAGTCTCCCGATCATGCCCGAGGCTTTCAGAAAATTCCCCGCGTGTCGGATCATCCAGTATTTCTCCTCTTCCCCGGAGAGTTTATAGCGCTTCTCGAAAATCTCCAGTCTGCCCTCGTACCAGAACGTGGTGTCTTTGCCGAGCCACATCTCGATCTCGTCCTCGTCGCACACCATACACATGGCACTGACGGCACTTCTGCGCATGGTACTGTCCGTGCAGTCCTTCAAAAGTCTTTCGCAAATACCGTGAAGCTGTTTTTTGTATTCCTCGGCTTTTTCTCCCTGATAGCGGGCGATTCTGTGCATGAGTGATGTCGCCACATGCCAATTCCGGGGATATTTCTTGTAATATTTCCATGCCAGATGCAATCTCTCCTCCTCGGAGAGGCTATTGATCACATTGAAAAAGTTCTTTTGCACATCTTCCTTGGCACTGATCTCATCGTTGCCGATCAACTCATCCACCGTTACCTCAAAATAGTTTGCAATCGCGGGAAGAAGGGTGATGTCGGGATATCCGTCCCCGCATTCCCACTTGGACACGGACTGAGGAGATACCCCCAGCGCTTGCGCCAAGGCATCCTGGGTCATTTCCTGATCCTTGCGATATTTCTTTATTCTTTCTCCAATCATCAAATCCATAAGTTACTCCTTTCTATACATGGGTTTACTTCTTCGGCACGACGGGCCCTGTCGTTATAGTAATGGTATCACATCCGTCTCCCGCGGTCAATAACCGGGTTTTTGCGCATCTCACCACGATTCGTGGTTTTTTCCTTATTTCCGTGGACAAACCCTCAGAGATCAAAAAAGACCGTTGCTGTGCGCAACGGTCTTTTGTTATGCCGATTATTCGGAGCGAAGGGCCACGACGGGATCCTTTTTCGCCGCCAGGCGAGCGGGGATCAAACCGGCGATATAGGTGAGCACCATACTGATCAGAATCAGAATCACAGCGCCCTCCCAAGGCAGAGCGGCCAGGTTGCTGATACCTGTGATCGACTCCAGGATGATGCTGGCGATGATATCGATAATCACCGTAACACCGATACCCAAGGCACCGGCCACAAAACCGACGGTGAGGGTCTCCGCGTTGAACACACGGGAAATATCCCGTTTCGACGCACCGATGGAGCGAAGAACACCGATCTCCTTCGTTCTTTCCAGAACGGAGATGTAGGTGATGATGCCGATCATGATGGAGGAAACCACCAGCGAAATGGCCACAAAGGCGATCAGGATATAGCTGATGGCGTTGATCACGGTGGTCACGGAGGACAGAAGCAGGCCGATATAATCGGTGTACTGGATCTGATCCGCATCCTCCACGGTAGCGTTGTATTCCGCGATCAGCTCGGAAAGGGTTTCCTTGGATTCAAAATCTTTGGGGAAAATCAGGATCGAGGAGGGCTTGTTCAGATCGGACACGCCCAGTCTGGCCAGATTGCCCTCGTAGGTGGCATCCGTAGTTTCCGGCTTCATAGCGGAGGCAAACATCTGCACGATCTGATCGTCGGGCATACCGGACTGCTGCATCTGTGCGATGGTGGCGGAATATTTTGCGCTCTCCTCCGCAGGCAAGGTGGCGATAAAGGCTTTCAGGGAATCCATGGTCCAAACGATCTCCTCCGGCACCTCAAAGGAGATTCCGGTAAAGACATCCGTTTCGGGATCCGCTTTCTGGGCACGGACGATCTCGCTGGCATTGACCCGGCGGATCAGGTGCTCGGTCAAAGACGGCAAAAATCCGATGGTGCCGGTTTCGGAGCCCATATTGGAATTTTCGGCGGGGCGGAGGATACCCACCACGCGGATCTCCTCGGCGGCCGCCAGTTTTTCACGCAGATACGCTTCGTCATCGCTGCGGTCCACCCAGCCGCGCTCATTCTTCTCGAAATAATCCGTATTCAGAAGAAGTTTGAAGGTGAGGGAGAGGATATCTTCATAGGTATAGCTGACGGGCACGGCTTCGATCTTCTCGCCCTTCATCAGCTGTTCCATGGTTTTCGTTACTTCGTCCTGATCCTTCAGTCCCAATGCGTACAGCGTATAATCGCTGACCTCGTTGTTTTTATCCACGATCAGAACCACTTCGTTGTGCGCCTCCGGCATTTTACCGGCGATCACATCGTACTGCTTTTCCAACAGTTCCCGGTTATCCATCAACTCGGACCAGACATTCATCTGGCTGCCGCCGGCCATGCCGCCCATGGAAGCCATGCCCTGCATCTCTTTCTCCATATCCTCGGACATGCCCATGCCCACGCTGATCTTGGAGAATACGGTGCTGGGCTGCACCTGCACGATCTTTTCGGTGGTATCCGATGCATAGACGTTCATCACGGTGGAATAGGTGTATTTGATATCGCTGATCAGATTGGGGACCTGCTCGTGCGATTCCAGATAGGCCTTGAACGCTTCCAGATTATTCACGGTCACTTCATCCAGCATGCTGTTCATGACCTCGGTCATGACGGTGTTGGAATAGATTTTATCCAGCTCATGAGAATCGGCGCCGGAGCTTACCTCCATCATGGCACTCATCATGCTGGAGTAATCCACGGTGGCCTCCGTCAACTGGATAGGATAGCTGGACAGCGTATCCTCCTCCACCCGATCGATGTATCCTTGCACACCGGCGGACAGCGACAAAATCAAAGCGATACCGATGATGCCGATAGAACCGGCAAAGCTGGTGAGGAAGGTGCGGGCTTTTTTGGTCATCAGGTTATTGAAGGACAAGGAGAGCGCTGTGAGGAACGACATGGAGGTGCGTCCCTTTTTCGCCGGGGCGGTCTTCTCGGGGACAACCTCCTCCCCCTCGTAGGGATCGGTGTCATCCGTGATCTGGCCGTCCAGCAAACGGACGATACGGGAGGAATACTGCTCGGCCAGATCCGGGTTGTGGGTGACCATGATGATCAGCCGATCCCGGGAGATATTCTTCAGTATCTCCATGATCTGGACGCTGGTAGCGGAATCCAAAGCACCGGTGGGCTCATCCGCCAAGAGGATCTCCGGATCGTTGACCAGTGCGCGGGCGATGGCCACACGCTGCATCTGGCCGCCGGAAAGCTGATTGGGCCGCTTATGAATCTGATCGGCCAGACCTACCTGGGCCAATGCATCGGCGGCACGGCGGCGGCGCTCGGCCCGGGACACGCCGGACAGTGTCAGCGCCAATTCCACATTGGCAAGGACGGTCTGATGGGGGATCAGATTATAGTTCTGGAACACAAAACCGATGGAATGATTGCGGTAAGCATCCCAATCCTTATCCCCGAATTTTTTGGTGGATCGGCCGGCGATGATCAAGTCACCCTTGGTATACCGATCCAATCCGCCGATGATGTTGAGCATGGTA
>JAZSCY010000266.1:0-3678 GCA_045530875.1 Eubacteriales bacterium | reverse complement strand
AGGATAACTTCCGTAGACAAAGCGGATGGGGAACTGATCCTCAGGCAAAGAAGTGCCCAGAAGGGCAGAGTGGATCGTTTCCAAAGCCTCCGCCCGGGTCATTCCCGACAGAGAAGGAAGCAGCACCACCACATCCTCCGGCGCCAAGGTTTCCGGTTCCGGCGGAAGTGTCTCGATGGGCTCGGTGGTGGTTTCCTCAGGGGGCGTGGTTTCGGGCTTCTCGGAGATGGGTTCGGTGGTATCCTCCACCACAGGGGGATCGGTCTCAGGCGGCGATACCGTGTCGGTTGGGCTGCCGGTTTGGGTGTCCGCCGAGACAGGCAGAGAAGACCCCGGCGTGCAGCAGCACAGAATCGGGATCAGAATAAGCAGGGCAAGGATCAGTGACAGGTGTTTCATGGCATCTCCGGGATAAAGATTTCGTGTTTCTTGACGAATGATCGGGGAAAAAGTTCCCCCCTATGCAAGAAAATTTTATGCAGTAAGCGCAAAAACTTTCTTTTCTCAAATTTGTGTGGTACAATACAGGTAATATCCTACATCAGGAGGTAAGTATGATCTGTGTTCTTTCGGTGGCACTGGCCATCGTGTTTGCCGCTTTGCGATTCCATCCCCGTCGGGGAAAATGGGCGATCGGCGTGGCCGTGGCCATCAGTCTGTACTGCATCGCCGGGGCGGTACTTTGCTTTATAGCCGTGCAGGATGCCCGTGCTGTTCTGGCAGCCGCCCGACCGGATGCGGCCACGGCGGAGTGGGCTTACGATACCATGCGGGCGTGGTTTTCCATAGCGGGGATCAGCTGTGCCGTGGTGGGCGGGCTGCTCTTGCTGGCATCGTTGATCCGGCATAAGATGGCGTGGATGCGCACGGTGATCGCTCCCTGTGCGTCCCTTGCCATGGGATTGGCAGCGGCGGCGTATACGGTCCTGTGCGAAAACACATTCATCGATTTCACGGCGGTGATCTACACCTTTGGTGCCGGATGTGCCGCACTGCTCAGTTGCGGTCTGGCGACGGATGGGATCCGGCATGCGGCGGGACAGACTGTTCTTCAACTGCCTAAAATCGACACCCGGCCGAAAAAACGGCGCTGAATCGATCCCGTCCCCCACTTTGGGTGGAAAAATGCCAAATTTCGACGGATTTGTCGCAAAAATTGCCGAGCAAACGCTCGGATTTGTGAATGTTTTT
The DNA here is from genome assembly GCA_045530875.1 of Eubacteriales bacterium. Lineage (GTDB taxonomy): Bacteria > Bacillota > Clostridia > Oscillospirales > CAG-272 > SIG701. The sequence continues at coordinate 2,487 of JAZSCY010000266.1, read as the reverse complement.
TGCAAATGCCTATTGCAAATCGGCTCCGCGTGTGTTAGAATGGTACCGAAATATATGGGAGGAATTTCCTCGGAAAGGAAAAGACCGTGCTGTTTTTAATTACCGGTTTCGACCCCTTCGGGCCAAGTGACGTGAATGCATCCGCCGAAGCGGTACGAAGCCTTCCGTCCTCCTTGGGAGATCATACCATCGTAACGGCCACGCTTCCCGTGGTGTACGACAAATGTGCGGACGCGCTGTTTTCCCTTCTGGATGAATACAACCCGGACTGTGTCCTCTGCCTGGGACAGGCTGTGGGCCGGGAGGGTATATCCCTGGAGCACGCGGCGGTGAACGTGAAAGCGTCCAGCTCACCGGATAACGAAGGCGTTACCTTCAGCGGGGAGAAGATCCTTGAAAACGGAGCGGATTCGCTTCCCTCCAATCTCCCCCTCAAGGAATTGGTGGCGGCTCTGCGGGAGATCGGTATTCCCTCGAAAATCTCCTATTCCGCCGGTACATATGTGTGCAATAATCTGTTCTATCACCTGATGGGATATGCTGCCGAGCGTACCCGGCGGATGCTGTGCGGATTTGTGCACATCCCTCCCTGCGAATCCCAGAAAACGGATTACGCACAGGGAACTCCCCTGATGCCCACCGCCGAGGTGGTGCGGGCCATCAAGGCCATCGTAGCGTATATGAGCGCCTGAATATATCGTCTTTCCCGGTGGATTTTCCGCCGGGATTTTTTTACGGAACGTGAATCACCGGAATGCCCCGGGTAGTGGCGTATCGGACGGTGTAATCTGTGCCGCCGCCGACGTGGACGTGATAGGCGATGCAGACGGAGGAGCGGCTCACCATAAAACGGTTCCTTCTCAGCATACAGTCCTTGGTGTATTCCCGGGCAATCAGGATGCGCGCGTCTGCTGCTTCCAGAAGATTTCGGTAGATGCGTCGATCCTCCGGCATCCACTGGGCGTCCTGCTCGGGACAGGGGACGGCCATGACGATGCGGATATAGGGGAATTCTTCCCGCAGTTCCTGGAGAATCTGCTGGGCCAGGGTGTCAAATCCAAGAGCCCCCCCAAAAAGAAAAGTGTCGTAGCCCTTACCGATCAGATCCCGTACCGCATTTTCCGTGGCAATACGGAGGGCATGATACGCACCGCCCACGGGAAGTTTCCGGTGGCCGGTGAAGCAGGCTGTCGCTTGAGGATGGAATTCCATAGATCGCTCCGATTTCTGTGTTGTACCGCGGAATATACCGATTCTTTCACACAGTAATTATAGCACAGCGTATAGGCAAAAGCAAGAACGGGGGCAAGATTGTGCCAAAATTTTATTATGGAATTATTGTGAAAAAGAATTTCAAAAAAACCTTGCACTGCGGGGATTTTTGGTTTATAATAAGTGGAGTAAGAAATAAAAAACACGGAGGACATCCCAATGCTCGTTTCTACTAAGGAAATGATGGCCAAGGCGCGTGAAGGTCACTACGCCGTTGGTCAGTTCAACATCAACAACCTGGAATGGACCAAGGCGATTCTGCTCACCGCAGAGGAGCTGAAGTCTCCCGTTATCCTCGGCGTATCCGAGGGTGCCGGCAAGTATATGTGCGGCTACTCCACCATCGTTGGCATGGTGAACGGTATGCTGGAGAATCTGAAGATCACCGTTCCCGTGGCGCTCCATCTGGACCACGGCTCCTACGATGCAGCAAAAGCTTGCATCGAGGCAGGCTTCTCTTCCGTTATGTTCGACGGTTCTCACTATCCCATCGAGGAGAATCTGGCTAAGACCACCGAGCTGATCAACATCTGCAATGAGATGGGCCTGTCCCTGGAGGCAGAGGTTGGCGCTATCGGCGGTGAGGAAGACGGCGTTGTAGGCGGCGGCGAGTGCGCTGATCCCGCTGAGTGCAAGCAGATCGCGGATCTGGGCGTTACCATGCTGGCAGCCGGCATCGGCAACATCCACGGTAAATATCCCGCTAACTGGCCCGGCCTTCGCTTCGATGTTCTGGAAGCTATCAAGAACACCACCGGCGATATGCCCCTCGTTCTGCACGGCGATACCGGTATCCCCGCTGATATGATCAAGCGTGCCATCGATCTGGGCGTTTGCAAGATCAACGTAAACACCGAGTGCCAGATCGCGTTCACCGAGGCTACCCGCAAGTATATCGAAGAGGGTAAGGATCTGGTTGGCAAGGGCTTTGACCCCAGAAAGGTTCTGGCTCCCGGCGTTGAGGCCATCAAGGCTACCGTTCGCGAGAAGATGGAACTGTTCGGTTCCGTTGGCAAGGCGTAAACCGAAAATCGCATAAGAAAATCCTGTGGATCGCAAGATTCACAGGATTTTTTTGTTTTTTCTAAAGTTTTTGCGGTGGGGTTCGGGGAGGGCTTTTGGGGAAGCCGCTCCTCGCTTTCTCATTCCACCTCGATCTCCCGGCCCAAGGGCAGGGAGTAGATCACGCACTCGTCGATCTCTCTTTCAAACATG
>JAZSCY010000016.1:0-2456 GCA_045530875.1 Eubacteriales bacterium | reverse complement strand
AGGATACAGGGAGTACCGTGTTTTCGTCCTTAACTATTGAGGATACTATCTTTTTGACGGATTCGGCAATTGCGTAATAGGTAGCCCCCTTAGCTTCAATAATTTTATATGCACTCTTTTTTACGTCAACAGCAAGTGAGTCGAGCTTTTCAAGTGAGCATTTTTTGTGGCAAGACATACAGTATCTATCAAGGTCAACTCCCGAAATATTCGCACTCGACCATACGGGAAGCTCACTGTCTCCGTGCTCACCGATAATAAATGAATGCACATTGCGATAGTCTACGCCTAGTTTTTCACCCACCAGATACTTGAGTCGTGCTGTGTCCAGTACAGTGCCCGTGCCGATGACTCGTTCTTTCGGGAATCCGGACGCCTTCAGGGCAACATAGGTCAGAATATCCACGGGATTGGATACAATAAGCAGCAGACAGTCCCGGTTTACCGCAGTAATTTTGTGCAGTATGTCCGTGAATATATCGGCATTTCTGTGCACCAGATCCACCCGCGTCTCGCCCGGTTTCTGATTCACGCCCGCAGCGATAATGACCATCTCAGCGTCAGACAAGTCTTCATACGATCCCGCATAGATTTGCATCGGTGATAAAAAGGGAAGACAGTGTCCCAGATCCATGGCCTCGCTTTCCGCTTTTTTTGTGTTAATATCGATCAAGACCATTTCCGTGCACAAACCGTGCACCATAAGTGTATACGCTGTTGTCATACCCACGTTGCCACATCCGATAATTCCGATTTTTCTGATAATACCCACGTTACATTCCTCGCTTTTTTCTCATAGAATGCACACGCAGGGAAGAAAATATGCATGAAAAAACCACCCTGAGCGGGTGGTTTCTCTATTACTGAATATCCACAGTGATTTTCTTGTCTGCGATCTTGGCCGCAGCCTTCATAACAGTACGAAGGGCACGGGCGATCTTGCCGTGCTTTCCAATAACCATACCCATATCGCTTTCGGCTACGGTGAGAGTCAGAAGCACTTCGTCTTCCTTATCCTCCTTAGTAACAGAGACCTGATCGGGATGATCGACGATGGCACGCGCCATATCGGCAAGCACGAGACACAGATCCAAATCTTTACAAGGGATGCCGATATTCTCTTCCATCACTGCTGATTACCGTTCTTTGCGATGAGGGACTTAACAGTCTCAGTGGGCTGTGCGCCATTCTTCAGCCACTTCTGAACCTTCTCCTCGTCCAGCTTGATCTCAGCAGGGGTCTTCATGGGATCGTAGTAACCGATCTCCTCGATGAAACGACCGTTGCGGGGGTAACGGGAGTCTGCAACAACAACACGGTAGAAGGGGGTCTTCTTCGCGCCGATTCTCTTAAGTCTGATTTTAACTGCCATTTTAGGAAATCCTCCAAAAAATATTATTATTGAAATTTATAAAAATCCGTCAAAAACTGAACGGCATTTTCATCCTGCGTCTTTTGCCTTTACCATTCATTCCGCCGAACTGCTTGAACATCTTGTTCATCTGCTCAAACTGGCGGAGAAGTTGGTTAACTTCCACTACGGAAGTACCACTGCCCGCGGCAATGCGTCTTTTACGGGAAGCGTTGATGATATCGGGCTTCTGGCGTTCCTTGGGTGTCATAGCCAGAATGATGGCCTCGGTTTTTCCCATTGCGCGCTCGTCGATCTTGGCATCCTTCAGCGCGCTTGCGTTGACACCGGGAATCATGCCCATAAGTTGTTCAATGGAGCCCATCTCCTTGATTTGCCGGAACTGATCCAGAAAATCATTGAGATCGAAGGACGATTCTCTCAGCTTACGCTCCATTTCAACGGCTTTCTTCTCGTCAAAAGCTTGCTGGGCTTTTTCAACAAGGGAAAGCACGTCGCCCATTCCCAGAATACGGGAAGCCATCCGGTCGGGGTGGAATGGTTCAATGGCATCCAGCTTTTCACCGGTGCCCACGAACTTGATGGGCTTGCCAGTCACGTGACGAACGGAAAGGGCTGCACCGCCTCGGGTATCGCCATCCATCTTCGTCAGTACCACGCCGGTGATGTCCAGAAGGGTATTGAAGGACTCAGCCACATTGACTGCATCCTGACCCAGCATCGCATCCACAACCAGAAGAATCTCGGTGGGGGACACGGTATTCTTGATATTGGTCAGTTCCGCCATCAGGACTTCATCCACATGCAGACGGCCGGCCGTGTCCAGGAATACCATATCGTTGCCGTGCTTGATAGCGTGTGCAACAGCGGCATTTGCGATCTCTACAGGAGAGACGGAATCACCCATGGAGAACACGGGGATATCCAACTGGGCGCCAACGACCTCCAACTGTTTGATAGCTGCCGGACGGTACACGTCACAGGCAACGAGCAGAGGGCGCTTGCCCTGTTTTTTATACATACCAGCCAATTTGGCACTGTGGGTAGTTTTACCGGCACCCTGCAGACCGAAGTCGGATCGTAG
>JAZSCY010000140.1:0-2780 GCA_045530875.1 Eubacteriales bacterium | reverse complement strand
ATTCAGCAGGTGGATACTCCTCAGAATCTGTACGACAATCCTGTAAACCTGTTCGTTGCAGGCTTTATCGGCACTCCTCAGATGAACTTCCTGAACTGCACCCTGGAGAAGCAGGGCAACGATGTTTACGTGAAGTTTGGCGCAGACTCCCTGAAGCTGCCCTCTGAGAAGGTTACCGATGCGGTTCTTGAGTACATCGGCAAGGAAGTAGTTATGGGTATCCGTCCCGAGTGCATCCACGATGAGCCTATGTACCTGTCCAGCATGCCCGAGTCCGTAATCGAGACCGACGTTGAGGTTACCGAGCTTATGGGTGCTGAGATCTATCTGTACCTGGTATCCGAGGAGCAGAACATGATTGCCCGTGTATCTTCCCGTTCCAAGGCAAGAGCCGGCGACATCATCAAGGTTGCGATCGATATGTCCAGAGTACACCTCTTCGATAAAGAGACCGAGCGCTACATCGTTCACTAATTGCGTACCTTACCGCGCTCCGTTTGGAGCGCGGTTTTTTCTTCTCTTGCTTTTTCGGCAAGGAGAGCAAAACAATCCTTTCGTATCGAGATCATGGGGGATGTTATGCGGAGAGTGTTGTGTGTGAAGAATCGACTGATCGGCGTTTGTCTTGCGCTGCTTTTGGCGCTGGGTGTGTGCATCATGCCTTTGCTTGCCGCGGATACAGCGCATGAGGACGGGCGTGTTTTGTTTGCGGCCCGCTTCAAAGACTATTCCTACCGCAGCGAAACCGGCACGGTGCTGGGAACGCTGTCCTGGCCGGAGGCGAAGACGACACTGGCGGACGGTGTTCTGCACATACGCTCCTCCAGCGATCAGAAAACATACCTTCTTCTGCCGGAGGAGATCCCCTTCGCGGATACATACACGGTTGTTTACGAATTCCGCTTCTCCGATGTGGCAGAGCCCGGCGGATATTGCGGATTTATTCTGACTTCCTCCGGAGATGGCCCCTCCAACCGAACAGAGTTGATTTTGCGTGCCAATGGCAGCTGTGACGGTGCTGGCCGATTCAGCGATGCGATGGCGGACGCGTTGCAAAGCGGTGCGTTTGTGCGGGTGACAATTCCCATCCGTCACGGCATGCTGAGTGAAATCCGTCTCTCGGCCGATGGCCAGGAGGAAATCCTGGATATGGCCAACGTGCGCACGGTAGCGGAAGGACGCCGCGGCTTTGTGTTCCGTAATGCGTCGGCGGATCTTCGCTCGGTGAAGGTGGTGGCCGGTGTGGACTATGCCGCCGAAACCGGATACTACGCCAAATACTCCTACCGTGCACCGGATGCGGTGCCGGATACGGAGGATGAGGAGATCGTGGCACCTCCCACCGGAGAGAAAACGGCGTGGCTGGTGATCGCTGTCCTGGCCATCGGCGGAATTGTTTGCTTCCGACGGCGCCGGTATGCATAAGAGTCCGGGAAATGTAAAAACTACATAAGCAATCTGCGGGACTGCGTGATTTTGCGCAGTCCCGCACTTTTAGTGATAAAAAATCGTCACGTTCACGAAATGTTAACGATTTGTATTTATATTAGTGTTGAATTTACCGGGCTAAAATGGTAAATTGTTAGTCGAAGGTTAGCACTTGTGCAAACCGAGTGCTAAAATGGAAGCCACGGAGAGAATCATCCGTGCAATGGAAGGAGATGTGTGAACGATGGCGGCCGGCGAATTGAGCGAACGGAAAAAATGGATACTGAAGGCGGTAATCGAGGCGCACATCGAAACCGGTGAGCCTGTGGGCAGCAAGTATCTGATGCAGCACAAGCAGATCGCCTACTCCTCTGCCACGATCCGCAACGAAATGGCGGAGTTGGAGGAGATGGGATATCTGGAACAGCCCCACACATCCGCCGGACGCGTGCCGTCGGAGGCGGGCTACCGTTTCTATGTGGATTCTCTCATTGAGGATTATAATATGACCGCCCGCGAGGTGACGGAATTGAAAACCGCCCTTCGCTCCCGGCAGTCGGAGTTGGATAACATTTTGGAGGAGGCCATGCGACTGGCATCGTCTATGACCAACTACACCGCCCTAGCACTGCGCCCCCGCAGCGCGCGGAACACGGTCAACCAGTTTGAGGTGATCCGTGTGGCGGAGAGAAAACTGATTCTGGTGATGGTCATGGCCAGCGGCGTGGTCAAGAGCAAGTATATTCTGACGGAAACCCCCATCCCAGCCGATGCGGCGGAACGGTTGGCGGCCATCCTCAACGAATCCATGGTGCACGTGGGGGCGGAGGAGATCACGCTGCCCCGACTGATGGATATGGAAAGAAGGATGGGCGTGTATTCCTATCTGGTCAATCCCGTATCCAAATGCGTGTATGAGACGCTTACCTCCTTCGACGGAGGCGAGTTGAAATTCGAGGGCGTCAATCGACTCCTCTCTTACCCCGAGTACTATGACATCAGCCGCCTGAAGCAGATTCTGGCCATGATTGAGCAGAAGGATGATTTTTTGCAGCTGATCTCCCGGGAAACCAAGGCGCTGGAGCAGACGGAGGACGAGGGAAAGGTTCAGGTATACATCGGACATGAGAATCTGGTGGAGATCATGGATAACTCCACTCTGATTCTGAAGACCGTCAAGAGCGGCGGACGGGTCATCGGTACCATCGGTATCATCGGCCCTACGCGCATGGATTACTCCAAGGTCATTTCCATGATCGACCATCTGTCGGCAGGAATCCGGGACGCTCTTGGAGATGGCGGCTATGACGATGACCGATCGCCGCCGAAATTGACTAACGGACAAGGTGGAT
>JAZSCY010000335.1:0-5548 GCA_045530875.1 Eubacteriales bacterium | reverse complement strand
GTTTTTCTGCCGGGGATCTGGCATTGATAAACTCGATTCCTCGGGCACTGGCTGAAACAGACCATATCTGTTCTTCCGTAAACATCGGTTCTACCAAGGCCGGCATCAATATGGATGCCGTGGCTCTCATGGGACGTGTTGTCCGTGAAGCGGCAGAATTAACCAAGGATCGGGACTGTATCGGTCCAGCCAAATTGGTGGTGTTCTGCAACGCTCCGGAGGACAATCCCTTTATGGCCGGTGCCTTCCATGGCGTGGGCGAGCCCGATTGCGTGATCAATGTGGGCGTGTCCGGCCCCGGCGTGGTTCGTTCCGCATTGCAAAAATGCCCCGACGGCGATCTCACCGAGGTGGCGGATATCATCAAGCGCACCGCCTTTAAGATCACCCGTATGGGACAGTTGGTGGGCAGTGAAGCCTCCAAGCGGCTGGGCGTTCCCTTTGGTATTGTGGATCTTTCTCTGGCGCCGACTCCCGCTGTAGGCGATTCTGTGGCCCATATTCTGGAGGAAATGGGTCTGGAGATCTGCGGCACTCACGGTACGACTGCTGCATTGGCACTGTTGAACGACGCCGTGAAAAAAGGCGGCGTGATGGCATCCTCTCATGTGGGCGGTTTGTCCGGTGCGTTCATTCCCGTGTCTGAGGATGCCGGTATGATCGCCGCGGCCCGTTCCGGAGATCTTTCCATCGAAAAACTGGAGGCCATGACTGCCGTGTGCTCCGTCGGTCTGGATATGATCGTTATCCCCGGCGATACTACAGCGGAAACCATTTCTGCCATCATCGCGGATGAAGCGGCCATCGGTATGGTGAACTCCAAGACCACCGCTGTCCGTGTAATTCCCGCCATTGGCAAGACGATCGGCGAGGAACTTTCCTTCGGCGGACTGTTGGGTCAGGGGCCGGTTATGCCCCTGCATAACGACCGTTCCTCCGCAAAATTCATTTTGCGCGGCGGCCGTATTCCCGCACCGATGCAGAGTCTTAAAAACTGATTGTATGAAAGACGATCCGAAAAATCGCCTGGGAGAGGAAATTCTGCACTATGCGAAAATCGCTCATCTGGCCGGACAGCCGCTTTGTGCTGTTGACCGTGCCGGACAGCTGGCATATCTGATGCATCAAACGATTCCGTCTCCGTGCTGCTGTCTGTATTACCTGGACAGAAAACACAAACTCCTGGCCAGAGAGGTTCTGTACAGCGGAATACTTCTCACTGCCGCGGAATGCTGTGCGTATCTGTCGCGTGGCATGCATACCCACCGGGCTTCCTCCGTCTTTGTATCCTTGGCAAGTGAAAACGAGGGAATGACTCGGGAAGATTTGGATCGGGCCAGCCGGATCGCGCTGTTCTGTGAATCTGAGAACATCCCGCTTTTGGATGTGATTTGGGTCGATCGTGCAGAATATTTGCCTGTCTGCCGCTTTTTCCGTAACGAAAATATATAACCGAAAGGAATTTTTGAAATGAACGAATCCAGAATTCTTGCTTCTATGGGACATCTGAATGTCACCGAAGCAGAAGTAGACGCTATGATCATGTCTCTGAACCAGAGAGGTAAAAATTACAACACTCCTGAAGGACGCCGTATCGTTCTGGACCAGCTGATCAGCCAGAAACTGCTCCTTCTGGATGCTACCCGTAACCTGCTGGAGCGCGAGCCCGAATTCAAGGCACAGCTGGCCAAGGTGAAGGACGATCTTCTGGTTAACTATGCGGTAAGCAAGACTCTTGCTTCCGTGCGCGTTACCGAGGACGAAATCCAGAAGTATTACGCGGAGAATCCCGATGATTTCCGCACCGAGAAGGCTGTGAATGCCAGCCATATTCTCGTGGCTGAGGAAGCGGAAGCCAAAGATATCCTGGCCAAGATTCAGGCCGGCGAGATCACCTTTGAAGAAGCCGCCAAGAAGCACAGCACCTGTCCCTCTGGTGTTGAGGGCGGTAATCTGGGCGATTTCGGCCAGGGACAGATGGTTCCCGAATTTGATCAGGCTTGCTTCTCCATGGAGGAGGGCGAGTTGCGCGGACCGATCCAGACCCAGTTTGGATTCCATTTGATCCGTCTGAATAAAATTCATGAGGCATCCCAGCTGAAGCTGCACGAGGTGCGGGAAGAAATCCGTGCCAAGCTGACGGGAGATAAGCAGCAGGCCGCTTATCAGAGCAAGATCAATCAGCTGAAGATTCTGTATCCTGTGGAAATGTTCTGATTCATAAAACTGCGCACCGATCGGTGCGCTGTTTTTTATTAAAATAATGTCCCGAAGGGAATCGCATTCACCGGTCTGTCCCGCAATCCCTCGCCCAAAGAAAAGGCAGGACTCCAGTCCCGGTCCGGGGAGATCAGCTTTGAACTCCCTCCGTTTCCCGTCAGAGTAAAATAGGAGGCAGGACACACGCTGTGGGAGCCGTATTTCTGGCGCAGTGTGTCGATCGCCTGATCCAGATGATCCCGCTTTTCCTCAAATAAAGGATCGTACAGAACATCCATTTGAGCCGGCGTGTGCTCGGTGGTTAGCTGAATGGCCGTCACCGAGGCGGAGCGCAGGTGATTCTGCCACCGATAATGCTTGCGCAGCAGTTCTACCGCGGCACGGGCGATCACATCTGTGTGCATGGTGGGGGTGGATAGGGTACACTGGAATTCCCTGGAACACAGTTTTGTATCCCGAAGCGAGATTTTCACCCCTCCCGCATACAGCCGGTTTTTGCGAAGACGGCGTCCCACTTCCTGGGCCATCTCTGTGAGAAAAGCCGCGCATTCCGCCTCGTTTTCCATATCCCGCAGAGGCGTCATTCCCCGGGAAATGCTTTGAACAGGCGCCATGCGAGCACAGGGAATTACCTCGGCGGTGTCCAGTCCGTTGGCATACCGCCAGAGCATTTCTCCGTTCTTTCCTAGCCATGTGCGGAGATGGGTGGGAGGCGTACAGGCGATCTGGCCGATGGTGTGTATGCACCGCTTTGTCAACGCCCGATAGGTGGCGGGGCCTACTCCCATCATTTCCGATGCTGGAAGATGCCATATCTTCTCCCGGAAATTCTCCTCCGTGATGTGCGTCACCGCATCCGGCTTTTTCAGATCGCTTCCCAATTTGGCAAAGATTTTGTTAAAGGATACGCCCACCGATATGGTTAGCCCCAATTCCCGTTTGGTGCGTTCCCGGATTGTGTCGGCGATGTGCCCGGCATCACCGAATAGCAGGGTACTGGCCGTTACATCCAGCCAGCTTTCATCGCATCCGAACGGTTCGACCCGATCGGTGTATTCCTCATAGATGGCTTGGGTCAGGCGGGAATATTTCTCGTATTCCTCATAGTGAGGCTCCGCCAGAATGGCATCCGGGCATTTCTTCAGCACATCGATCACGGTATCCCCCGTCCGTATGCCGTATTTCTTGGCGGGATAATTCTTCGCCAGACAAATGCCGTGGCGCTCTTTTACCGAGCCGCATACAGCTACGGGCCGATCCTTCCATTCCGGATGGCGTACGCATTCTACGGATGCAAAGAAATTATTCAGATCGCAGTGCAAAATGCTTCGTCCCATACGTCTATTTTCTCCTTCACTCAATCAGGAACATGTGTTCTGTTTATATTATACACGAACGCGTGTTCTGTGTCAATAGAAAACGAACAAATTTTCGGTTCTGCCGCTTCTAAGATTGTATGAGGGAGTTTCATTATAAAATTTCTGATAATTTTTTGTTTTCTATTGACAGAAGGATTATTTTAGCTATCATGAATATAGTAAAACTATTTTAAAAACAGTGTAGAAGCACTTTGAAATGTGTACGGAGGAGCAAAGCAAATGAACATCAAACGGACACTTGCCCTGGCTTTGGCGGCTCTTATGATGATTCCCACCCTGGCCGCATGCAATGAGGAAACCCCGGATGATCCACTTCTTACCGATCCCTCGGATGTTTCCGATTCTACCCCGGAAGATACTGTGCCGGAGGAGACCGGACTGGTTCTCGGAAATACGGATTTCGGCGGAGCGGTACTTCGCGTGATCAGTGTGGATGAGAGCTACAATTTCGGTTACTATGTGACGGATGATATCTGGATAGAAGAAGACAGTTCCGATCCCTTTGAAGCGTCGGTGTATAAACGGCTTCAGGATTGCCAGGAGAAATACAACTTTACCGTTTCTTTCACCACCTCCACCGGTCCGATGAATGATGTCGCCAGCATGGTAGCCGGCGGTCTGGATCAGTGCGATCTTGCGTTTGCGCCCTGGATCAGCACATGGGATGCTTCCAAAACCGGCAATCTGATCGACATGCGGGAAATGCCCACGGTGGATCTGTCAAACAGCTGGTGGGATCAGAATGCCAATGAGCAGCTTACCGTAGCCAACCGTCTTTTCTATACGGCGGGAGATCTGTATACCGCCGACGATCGCTGCACCCGTGCCTTGTATTTCAATAAGGATCTGGCAGAATCCAAATCCTTGGCAAATCCCTATGAGCTGGTTCGCAGCAATCAGTGGACGTTTGATAAGTTCGCTGAAATGTGCCGCAGCGTGTACCAGGATGTGGACGGCGGCGGTACTACGGATGAGGATGATATCATTGGTATGTTCTATGAGGGCGGTCAGCTCAGTTATCTGATGACGGCTATGGGCGAACACCATGTTCAGCTGGATGAGAACGGACTTCCCGTATATTCCTATCTGTCCACCTCCGAGGCTGTTACAAAAATGGAAACCATCGCCGGTCTGCTGGCCGATGATAAGGTTACATACAATGTGGCCGATTACAAAAACTTTGGCACGTATACCAATGCCTGGACTTATGCGCGCAGCAAGTTTGCGGCGGGCAAGCACCTGTTCTCCCTGGGCGGCGCTCTGGTTATCAAAGAGTTTGCCGACATGGAGGACTCCTTCGGTATCGTACCCATGCCGAAGTGGAATTCCGAGCAGACACGGTATTATCACGTTATCGACGCATCCACTCCTTTGATGACAGTTCCCAATACGAAAGTGGATACCACCGATTTGGGATATATGCTGGAGTATTTCTCCTATGAGGGTCAGCAGACCGTGGTTCCCACTTATAAGGAGAAGATGCTGAAGCGCCGTTATGCACAGGATACGGACAGTGCGGATATGCTGGATATCATCTACGCCAATAAGTGTTTTGATGTGTACTACGTGGGCAGATGGGCGAACGTGATCGATATCGCCAATAAAAATATTGCCGCCGGCAGAATTCCCACTATGTCTGCCTATAACCGCGCGGCCAAAGCTATTCCCGGTTTGATCCAGAAAGATTTTGATAAACTGGCTCTGGCCGGCAAAGCGACTGTAGAATAAGAACAAATAAAGCGGGGGCTGTATGAGCGTGCAGCCCCCTTTTTTAGCAAAACAGTTGACAAACAGGACGTGCCATGTTATAATAAATGAGCATTTGAAACGGAGGCATAGCTCAGCTGGTTAGAGTACTTGCTTGACATGCAAGGGGTCACTGGTTCGATTCCAGTTGTCTCCATAGCAGAATCACCTTGTAAACGAAAGTTTACAGGGTATTTTGTTTT
>JAZSCY010000134.1:0-2093 GCA_045530875.1 Eubacteriales bacterium | reverse complement strand
AAAATGCCGACAAAAAATACGATCAGACCCGGGATAGGATGTACCGACCGCTCTGGAAACGGGGCATCAACACGGAGGTTCTTTCCGTGGAGGACGATTTTTCCGCCTACGATCTTCTGATTGCACCCATGTTCTACATGGTGGATAAAAAGTTGGAGACAAAGCTGCGGGAATATGTGGCTGGCGGCGGCACTCTGCTTGCTACCTACACCACCGGCATGGTGAATGAGAACGATCTTGTCCATCTGGGCGGCTTCCCCGGGGGTACGCTGAAGGAGGTTTTCGGCATCTGGAATGAGGAGATCGACACGCTGTATCCCGGCGAATTCAACACGGTCATTTACAACGGCACGGACTACAAGGCCGTGGACTACTGTGAGCTTATCCATCCGCAGGGCGCGGAGGTGCTGGCATCCTACACCACCGATTTTTATGCCGGTATGGCGGCCGTGACACGCAACGCTTACGGCAAGGGCAAGGCCTACTACGTTGCATTCCGAGATGACGGCGCATTTACCGACCGGCTGATGGAGGATCTCCTTCGTGAAGCCGGCATCACCTCAGACTTCGACGGATCGCTGCCGGAGGGAGTCACCGCGCATTCCCGTACGGACGGCGAGACGGTGTTTGTATTCCTGCAGAACTTCAGTAGAGAGACGAAAGAGACGTCCACCGAGCATACCTGGATCACCGCCGACACCGGCGAGGCAGTCACAGGCGCAATCACGCTGAAACCTTACGAAACCATGATCCTTTCCCGCAGAATCTGACCGAATCTGCTGCAGATCACTACGGTAAATGATCCCAAAATGGCAGACGCTTCCCACGGCGCCTGCCATTTTTCTTCGATCTCATACAAGAAAGAATAACGCACCCCGATTGGGATGCGTTATTTTTGGTGACCCGTGGGGGAATCGGTCTCGCGAAGATCGCTTTGCGATCTTCAGCGGCCATCGGTCAGGGTTGGCTTTGACTGCCACCGGCAGTCATTCACTACCAACCCGTTCGATTCCCCATCAATTCAACAGCAAAAAACAACACCCTCCATTGGAGGGTGTTATTTTCTGGTGACCCGGACGATTGAATGTCCGAACTATTAGCCATATATTCAATTTCATCGGATGTGGGAATGGTAATCGGTGAATCGTCAAATGTGAGAAGCACTTTTATGTAATCATCATAGACAAATATCGCTTTGACGAGTCCGTCAATGAGCCGTTCCTTGTTTTTCTCGATTTTCAGATCAAGAGTGCGGAATTTGTTCAGCGTAAAGAGGATAAAATCCTTTGTAATCGTCGGTATTTTGGATTCTTCCACCTTGATATTCCGCGTGATTTTCTCTTCCTCTGCTTCTAATTCTTCAAGACGAGATTTTGTCGTGCGAGTGACTATACCTTTTTCAATCGCTTTCATAATGTTGTCAATAGAAGACTGCACATCCTTCAGTTGAGCCTCAAGTGCCGGAAGCATCTCGTTGCCCACATTCAAGAGAGCCATCACGTCATCCGCCATGTCGCTGATCATTTTTTCGTCCTGCAGCCAAGATGTGATCTTCTGAATGACAAGATCTTCAATCCATTCCTTGCGGATTGCCTTGCGGTCACATTCGTGACGTTTTGCACTCGCGCATTTGTAATAACGGTAAATCACGCCGTTCGATTTGTTTGCGCTGTCGCCAACAAACATCGAATTGCATGTACCGCAGAATAACTTGGTAGTCAACAAATAGCGCTCAGGTGCTTTTGCTTTGCCTGTCGCGTGTTTGTTCTGCGACATTCGCACGGAAACTCTATCGAATATATCCTTGGAAACGATAGCGGGGATTGCATCGGGAAACACCACATCATTGTAGCTGTATTCGCCGATATATTTGCGGTTGGAGAAGATACGTGCAAGGGAGTTTTTGTTGAATCGGTTTCCCTTGGAAGTGCGGATGCCGCGAGTGTTCAGGTCTTCGATAATCTCGGTGAACGATTCTCCGCCTGCGTATCTGCGAAACATTTCAATTACAAGCGGTGCCTGCGCCGGATTGATCTGATAGTTCTGATCCTCGTCAATCATATAACCGAAAGGAATTGTACCGCCGTTGAATC
>JAZSCY010000098.1:0-2420 GCA_045530875.1 Eubacteriales bacterium | reverse complement strand
TATTTATCTGTCATTGATGAACTGGAGGAATGTCTTTCCGGCGACAGCGGCGATGAGATTCCCGATCAGATTGCTCTGCGGGAGACAATGAACCGTTTTCTGCATACCTTGCCGCCTGATGTTCGCGGTGTGTTTATCCGTCGGTATTGGCACATGCAGTCGATTGAAGAAATTGCCCTGTCGTGCCGTATGAGCGAGAGCCGTGTGAAATCACAGCTGATGCGTACACGAAAGAAACTGAAAATCTATCTTGATAAGGAGGGATTTTTCGTATGAAGGCGAAGTATCTATTGGATGCTATGAATGATATTGATTATTCCATGGTTGAGGAGGCAGAAAACATGATGAACAGACAAAAAAGCAGGATTCCGAGAGGGAAGAAAACCGTATTGATCGCGGCAGCGGTAGCGGTGCTGTTGTGTATTACAGCCGCGGCGGCGGGGATTCTTTGGGGAACGCCCGAGGTACTTACTGGAGAGGGGACGCAGACAGTGCTTTTGAACCACGGCTATCTGACACTGCCCGAAGAATCGGTGCAGACAATTTATGCGTCCCGCACATCCGATCATCACGGTTCCTTTCATATGTTTGATACTATTGCGGAATGGACGGTTTTTTATGGAATTCCTTTTGTTTCAAGTACAAACCTGGTACCGTACAGCGATATCCAGACTGTTGTTTGGGGAAATGAACCGGGCAGTCAGGCACAGTTGACCTTCATGGAATCTCATCTGAATGTGGAACGCTATCGTGAAGGCACGGAGGAACGGTTATGGAGAGGGAGTATGACGGTAATTGCACCGCTCAATGAAGAAGCGGCAAAAGCCGGTTCCTGGACGCGGAATCTATCGGAAACAATGAACGCGGAGATTCTGGCGGAAGATACGACAGACGCGGGTGTTCCGTATGTAATCAGCAAAATCACGCATGACAGCGATGCGGATTCTTGTGATCTTCTCCTGTATTACGGACACGAAGCGGTGCTGTATGAGTTGGAGGTATCTGCTTGTGTAGGACAGGAAGAGTCTATGATCTTTGAGGATCTTGTGGATTTTGCCCAAACACTTCAGATCATGCCAAACAACTGAATCAAAAAACAGGTGCGGTTCTCACAATGTGAGCCGCACCTGTTTCTGTTCGATTTTATACCTCAAAATCCAGACACAGTCTGGTCTTGGTAAACGGTCTGACCTTGCCGTCAGCCACCGCAACATGTGCCGGATGGACGGCGTAGCCCTTCAGCGCGTCTGCACTTTCAAACGAAGAATCGAGCATGACGTCCGCATTGGAGGAGGGGAGTCCTTCGGTGTAGACCTTGATGTCAACAAGTCCCGGAATCTGTCCGGCAAGTCCTTCCAGACCTTCCTTGATACCTGCTTTGACGGTGATCTTTTCGTCTGCGGTGAGCGTGTCGGCAAGCTGCCAGAGAATGATGTGCTTTGTCATAGTGGTGTTTCTCCTGTTCTGTGTGAATATGATAGCTTCATTATACAGCACGATGCCGCCGCTGTCAAGTCCCAATCCGACAGACTGCCCGGATTTTTCGGAAAGTTTTGTTCTAAGCATTGACAAATGCCGTCCTCTGTGCTATAGTGATATCAGAGCTTTTGATTACCTGATCTTGCCTGTGAGCCAAAGGAGATTTCTGCATGAAAAAATCCCGTTTTTCCGATCATATTATGCCGCGCCGCATTGTCAGACAGTTTCTCTGGCTGTGTGCCGAATCGGCTGTTCTGTATGTGATTTTCAAAATTACCGCTGTCATCTGGCGTTCCATTCTGCTCGGTGTTCCCGCATCGCGCTGGATTTTGTTCTTTGTTATGGTGGTGCTGATGGCGTCGTTTCCTGCACTTTGGGAAGCACTTCGTCTGTCGCGTGATACGACAGTGCGCGGGGATTTCATGCGTTCTGTGTCCGATGGCTCCTATGATTTCCGTGCTGATCTGCGTCTGATTCTGCGCGCGGACGAGCTCTGGAACGACACCGCTGTGGTGTTTATCGTCTATCTTCTTTTGTATGCGTACCGTCTTTACCGCACATGGTTTATGTATATGATCAATCCCGATCTGACGCTGGAGCAGGTCCATGCCGCAGTCGGCTATCTGGCACTTGAGAATTTTATCTTCTATCTGCTGTTTGTGACGGTATATGCCGCGGCGCACCTGCTGTTCTCCGTGCTTATCCATCGGCGCTGGAACGGGGAGCGTCTGCGTGCGGACGAAGCACCGACGGCGGAACGAAACCCATATATGTAACTGACAGAAAGGAAACAGGACTATGAAAACCATCATTGTGGAAGGGCATCGCGGCTACTGCGCAAAATACCCGGAGAATACGCTGATCTCGTTTGCCGCGGCAATAAGTCGGAGGCCAAGCGGTCTTAGGAAGACAATAGAGAGGGACAACTCCTTGGGTCTCAG
>JAZSCY010000153.1:0-4070 GCA_045530875.1 Eubacteriales bacterium | reverse complement strand
GGAAGTCGACGCGGACAAGCTTTTCCAGCGCCGTCCCTCGGTGGCCCTGACCCCGGAAAATGCCCGCTTCCGTCGATCTGCCGGCGGGATGATCTCCCTGGATCTGATCGGCGGGGAGGAGACGGAAACCTTTGAGCGGGTGGTGGTGCTTCGTTCGTTCCCCATCACAGCGCCGGAGGAGTTTCTGTCCGTGCGGGAACCGGATACCCGTAAGAAAGGCCGCGGAGCCGAGATTGGCATGATCCGCCATCTGAGTGATTTTGATGCGGATACCGTGGCGCTCATCCACGAGGAATTGAGTGTGCGCTATTTTACACCTCAGATCCTGAAAATCCACTCCGTGAAGGAGAAATTCGGCTATTCCTATTGGGAAGCGGAGACTACGGCGGGCAAAGTGTCCTTTGTCCTCAACAATCCCTTCGCCAATATCCGCGTGCTGGAGGATCAGCGCATTTACATATCCGATATGGACGGCAACAGTTTTGTGATCCCCGATCCCACCGCGTTGGATCGGGCCAGCTACCGCCGCATTGAAGTGTATATCTGATCCGTTGGATCAAATTCATGAGAGGAATTAGGTTCCGATATGAAACTGATGTATGAATTGGGCCGTGAGGATCGGGAGGCATTGGAGAATGCTTTGCAGGAGGGCGAATCCCTTATGTACTGCGTCCCGTTCAATATGTACGGGGAATCCTTTGTGAGCGGATTCACCGCCGTCACGGACCGGAATATATTCTGCCTTCTGGACGGACGGGTGGTCGGCCGGTTTGCCCTGGCACGGTGCCGGGATTTCTCCACGGAAGTCCTCTACGGCAACTGTACCTTCCTAACGGTGTACGACGGATCGCCTACCGTGATCTGCCGCTTTATCTCCGGACGCAATCTGCCCCGGTATTCCGTCCTCGTCAAAGCCTGCGATCTGTTGGCACAGCGAGCCGCCGCCGGTGAGAAGCCGGGGGATCCTCTGACCAACGGAGAGCCGGAGCGCTTCTGTCCCAAATGCGGACGTCCCTTTGTCCGCGGCACCATGATGTGCCCCTTCTGCCGCAGTAAAAAGGAAGTGTACAAAAAACTGTGGGGCCTGACCAAAGGTCTCAGACTCATGCTGCTGTTTCCGTTGATCGTGGCAGCCTTTTCCGTGGCGTTCCAGTTTATCGTTCCCGCCATCCAGCGAGCCGCCGTCAACGATTTCATTACCAATGAGGCTATCCGCCCTGTTTTGCCGGACAGTCCTGCCATGCGCGGATTTATCGGCATCATCGCGGCCATCGTGTCCATTGATCTGTTCCAGCGCCTCTTGAACGTGATCCAGGGCAGACTGAACGTGATCTCCGGCAACCGCTTCACCCTCATGATGCGGGCGCTCTTGTACGAGAAGATCCAGAATCTGTCCCTGTCCTCCATCTCCAATAAATCCACCGGCGATTTGATGGGCCGCATCACAGGCGATGTCAGTACCGTACAGGGATTTATGACAGGACAGCTGCCCAGTTTGTTTGTGCAGGTGGTGTCCTTCATTCTGGCGGTGTTTCTGCTGTTCTATATGAATCCGCTGATGAGTCTGTTCGTCTTTGTGCCGATCCCTTTGGTTGTCTTTTTGATCTACAAATTCTGGGAAACGGTGCAGCTGCGCAACCGAAAAGCGTGGATGCTGAACCGCCGGGTGAATCAGCTTCTGCAGGATACCTTGAACGGCATCCGCGTGGTGAAAACCTTTGGCAGCGAGGAGCGTGAAATCCAGCGCTTTGCGGACGCTACCGAGCGATCCTCCCGTCAGAGCGAATCCAACGCCAAACTGTTCGATACCATCTTTCCCCTGCTTGGATTTGCCGTCCGCTTCGGCAGTTATCTGATCCTGTTCTACGGCAACATCATGCTGTTTAAGGGAAGCATGACCGTGGGTGAACTCCATCAGTTCAATTCCTACGCCAATATCATTTACGGTCCGCTGATGTACATCACCTTCATCCCTCGCAATATCTCCAACTTCCTTACCTCCCTCGGAAAGGTATTGGAGATTCTGGAGGAACAGCCGGAGATTTCCGATATCAGCATGCCCATCGATATCCGTATTGAGGGTGATATCTCCTTCCAGGATGTGACCTTCGGCTACGAAACCTACAATCCCGTTCTGGAGCATATCGATCTGGATGTGAAGCAGGGCGAGATGATCGGTATCGTAGGGCAATCCGGATCGGGTAAGACGACATTGATCAATCTGCTCATGCGCCTCTACGACGTGACGGAGGGCGCCATCACCATCGATCAGGTCAATATCAAGGATATCTCCCAGAGCACGCTCCGCTCCCAGATCGGCGTAGTGCTCCAGGAAACCCATCTGTTTTCCGGCTCGATCCGGGACAATATCCGCTATTCCAAACCGCTGGCAACGGATGAAGAAGTGGTGGCCGCCGCCAAACTAGCCAACGCCCACGATTTCATCGTCGGCTTGCCGGAGGGATACAATACCATGGTGGGGGAGAAGGGATATTCGCTGTCCGGCGGTGAAAGACAGCGTGTGGCCATCGCCCGTGCGCTGATCCACGATCCACAGATCCTGATCCTCGATGAAGCCACCGCCGCCTTGGATACGGAAACGGAGAAACTGATCCAGGACGCCATCAATAAACTGACGGAGAACCGTACCACCTTCGCCATCGCCCACCGCCTGTCCACCTTGCGCAACGCGGATCGACTGATCGTCTTGGATCGGGGCAAACTGGTGGAGTGCGGCACCCATCAGGAACTGCTGGAGCAAAAGGGATTCTACTGGCGCCTTGTTATGGCCCAACGGCAGGATTCCGGCATGATGAAAAAGCCCGCCGCCAAGAGCGCGGTGTAATAAAAAAGGATCGCCTGCGACGGCTTCCCATGCGACGGTATGAAAGCATTACTGACATAGGAGCCGTGCAGGCGTGCGAGAAGAATAATTGGCGATACTTGGCGGATAGCCGGGTGTCGCCTTTTCTCTCTTGAACCGATAAGACACGGAAAACGACCGAACAGACAACAATGAACTTTTCGCTTTGTGTATTTGCTATAATGATACATGCTAATAAAACCGAAATGGAGAATACCACAAATGCAGGCAATTCAAACGACCCAGCTTGTCAAACAGTACAAAAACCGGACTGCCGTAGATAAGCTCGATTTGGAAATACGGCAGGGTGAATTATTCGCTTTGCTTGGTATAAACGGCGCGGGCAAAACCACCACTATCAAAATGCTTTCCTGCTTGACCAAACCTACGGCCGGGGATGCTATCGTGGGCGGCCACAGCATTACAAAGGAGTCGAAGCAGGTAAAGCGGCTGGTTGGTGTATCTCCCCAGGAGAGTGCGGTTGCTCCCAATCTTTCCGTAAAGGAAAATCTGGAGCTGATCTGCGGGATTCACGGATTCTCCCGGGAACAAACGAAAGAAAAGATTCAGGAACTATCTAAGCAATTTTCCTTGGACAGTGTTCTTCAGAGGAAAGCCGGCAAGTTATCCGGCGGTTGGCAGCGCCGTGTCAGCATTGCCATGGCATGGATCAGCGAACCAAAAATACTATTCCTGGACGAACCTACGCTTGGTTTGGATGTCATTGCAAGGCACGATTTGTGGGAAGCGATTCGCTCTTTGAAAGGAAAAGTGACGATTATCCTGACGACGCACTATATGGAGGAAGCCGAGGCACTTTCAGACCGCATAGGCATTATGAAAAACGGCCGTCTTCTTGCGCAAGGAACGGTGGAAGAACTGAATAAGCGTGCCGGAACAAGCGATTTTGAAACAGCGTTCGTTTCCATTGTGAAGGAGGATGCGGTATGAAAAGGATGAGTTTTGCCAAAAGATGTACGAAAGAAATTCTGCGCGATCCGATCAATCTTGCCTTCGGCTTGGGATTTCCTTTGGTCTTATTATTGCTCCTCAGTGCTATTCAGGCCAACATTCCGGTGAGCCTGTTTGAAATCGACACTCTGACCCCCGGCATTACCGTATTCGGACTGTCGTTTATGACACTTTTTTCCGCCACTCTGATTCCCAAAGACCGGGAAAGTGCCTTCCTGCAACGATTGTACACAAC
>JAZSCY010000214.1:0-7329 GCA_045530875.1 Eubacteriales bacterium | reverse complement strand
GTTCATCCTGAGCCAGGATCAAACTCTCTGAAAAATTGTATATTAACCGGGTTTCCCCGGATAACATCTCTCAGAGCTGTTTTTGGCTCTTTACTATTTATAAGAGTTCAAATAAATTCAAAAGAATTTTTTGGAGTCTTTTCTATTTCCTTATTCAGAAAATAGTGTTGTCTTGTTGTTCAATTTTCAAGGAGCTTTGCTGTCTTGCCGACAGCCTGTATATTATATCACCGCACCCCAATCTTGTCAATACCTTTTTGAAACTTTTTTAAATTTCTTTTCCGGCGATCGACTTGCTCTCGTAGGCGACCCGTATAGTATACCACTTTGTGTTTTCTTTGTCAATACCTAATTTTCATTTTTCCAAAATATTTTTTCATCCGCCGCCGCCGGAAAGCATATATGCAATATTATATAATAATATGAAGATTTTCGTGCCGGATGGCCTTTCCTTTGAGGGGCAAATCTGCTATAATAAGTACACATCATTGCAAAGGAGGGCGGGACATGCTTCTGCGCGAATATTTCCGAGGTGCCGGAATCCATCTCACGGCCTATTTGCCTGCCGGGGAGATTCCTGTTATCCATCCCCATCTTCTGAAGAACATCCCCGATGTGCACACCGTGGTGTTCGCCGCCATCCCCTATTACGTCACCGGCGGGGATTCCAACCTGGCCATGTTCGCCCGGGGGCGGGATTATCATGCCTTTGCCCGGGATTTGGGTCTCGGTGCGGCCGCCGTGCTTCGCGACCGATATCCGGATGCCACCGCCGCGGCCTTTGCGGATCACTCCCCCTATGCGGAGGTAGCCGGTGCCGCCATGGCGGGATTGGGTGTGATCGGCGATCATGGCATGCTCATCACTCCCACTTATTCTTCCTTTGTATTCCTTTTTGAATTGCTGACCTCCCTCACCCCTGCCGAGATGGAAGCGGAGGGGATTGGGCGGGGCGACGGCGTGATCCACACCTGCGAGCACTGCGGTGCCTGTGCCCTTGCCTGCCCGGGCGGATGCATCGGAAGCGGGCGGGATCGGTGTCTGTCCGCCATCGGCCAAAAGAAGGGGGATTTGAGCGAGGACGAAATCCGTCTATTTCGATCGGGCAAATACGCCTGGGGATGTGACGCCTGCGGGATGGCGTGCCCCCACACAACACGCGCCATCGAGGAGAAATCCATTGACACGCCCATCCCCTATTTCCGCGAAAACCGCCTGTCCCGCCTGACGGATGGGGATGTGGAAAACATGGATGAGGACACCTACGCCTCCTACGCCTTTGGCTGGCGGCGGAAGGAAACCATACTGCGCAATCTGCGATTGCGGGAGGATACACATGATTGAGTTGATTTGCGGCCGCGCCGGAAGCGGCAAAAGTGAATACATTCTCCGCTCGATCCGAAAATCCCTTGCGGGTGAGGCGAAACTGATCCTGATCGTGCCGGAACAGCAAGCGGTGATCTGGGAGAGCCGCATCGCACGGGATCTGCCCCCCTCGGCGGCTCTGCGCCTGGAGATCGTCAGCTTTACCCGTCTGTGCAATCTGGTGGGACGCATTTACGGCGGTCTTGCGGAAAATTGCATCACCAAAGGCGGCAAGGCGGCCCTGATGTGGACCACGCTCCGCTCTTTATCGGATTCACTGCAGGTCTATGGAGGAAAGCGGGCCGAGCGAACCGTTCCCGCCCTTCTCTCCGCCGTATCGGAGATGAAGCGGAACGGTGTTACCCCCGCCATGCTTTCCGATGCCGCTGACCGGCTGGAGGAAGCGGGGGAGGGCGGCCATCTGATCGCCCGGGCGAGGGATCTTTCTCTGATCACCTCCGTGTACACAAAGCTGATCGGTGAGCGATACGATGACAGCGATGACGCTCTGGCCCATCTGGCGGAACGACTGAAGACTGACCGATTCTTTGAAGGATGCCATGTATTTGTGGATTCCTTCTTCTCCCTGACACCCGTGGAGGAGCGCATCCTACACCGCATCCTCGCCCAGGCGGAGGAGGTACATATCACCTTTGCCTGCCCCGCCACACGGACGGAGGAGCCCCAGTTTTCCTCCCCTCGCGCCTTTTTCGGAAAGATGCATCGGGCGGCACAGCAGACGGGCAAAAAAGTTTCCGTTGTATCTCTTACGGAAAATCACCGGGCGGAAAATCCCCGGCTTGCCTATCTGGAAAAGCATCTGTGGGATTTTGGAGCCGCCTCCTACACGCCCAACGAAGGGGACGATCCCACGGCGGTGCGCGTGATCCGCACGGCCGATCGGTATACCGAGGCGGAGGCAGTTGCCTGCCGGATCGAATCTCTGATCCGGGGCGGCGCCAAATACGGTGACATTGCCGTCATCGCCCGCCGGGCAGAAAAACTGCGGGGGATTCTGGATGTGGAATTGTCCCGCCGAGGCATCCCCTACTTCTTCTCCGAGCGAAGCGATGTGAGCACCCGTCCGGCCGCCCGCCTGCTTCTTTCCGCCCTGGCCGCCGTGGGTGGCGGTTGGGCGCGGGAGGACGTGATCCTGTGCGCCAAAACCGGCTTGTGCGGTGTATCCGATGAGGAATGCGACGCGCTGGAACTGTATACAAAGACCTGGCACATCCGGGGCGAAAAGGCTTTTTCCGCCCCCTGGACAGGCAATCCCGACGGATACGTGGAATCCGTATCCAAGCGGGGCAAAGGCATTCTTCTGCACGCCAACCGGTGCCGGGAAAAGATTTGCGTTCCCCTCTCCCGTTTTGCGGAAGTATTCCACGGCGGTTCCGCCACGGTGCCGGAGATCGCCCGGGCCTGCTATGAACTGCTGTGCGAATACGGCGTATGGGATTCTCTGACGGACACCGCCCATCGGCTGTCCCGGGAAGGCCATCCCAGAGAAGCATCGGAGCACGCCCAGCTGTGGGATATTCTCATGGATGCTTTGGACACCCTGGCAGAAACTTTGCCGGATGCCAGGACGGACGCGCGGGTATTCGCATCCCTTCTGCGGCAGGTGCTTTCCTCCATGCACATTGGGGCCATCCCTGACGGCATGGATGAGGTGGTCATCGGCAGTGCCGATCAGGTGCGCCTGGGCCAAATTCCCCACGCCCTGCTTCTGGGCGTTACGGAGGGAGAGTTTCCCGCCGCTGTGGCCGATGACGGATTCTTCACGGACACGGATAAAGTCCTTCTGGAGGGGGAGGGGATCCTTCTTTCCTCCAAAACCGAGGATCGCATGAAGGACGAGCTTCTTTGGTTCTACCGGGCGCTGTGTCTGGCACATCGCTCCGTTACCGTATTTCTTCCCATGACGGACGGCGGAAGCGACCTCTTCCCCTCCCTGGCCGCCCAACGAATTCTGACTCTGCTCCCCGATCTGGTGCAAAAGAATTTTGCCGCCTTTGGAGTCGAGGACACCGTATTCACCCCCGAGGATGCCAAAAACCGGGCCCGCCTTCTGCGGGGAACGGAGGCCGGCGAGGCGCTGATCCGCATGGGCATCCTGACGGAAAAGGCAGCCGCCATCCGACCTCTGAACGCCCGGGCGGAATCGGTTTCTCAGGAGACTGCCGATCTGCTTTTCCCGGGAGAGTTGTCCCTGACGCAGTCCAAACTGGACGTGTTTATCCAGTGCCATTTCGGCTATTACTGCAAATATCTGTTGAAGCTGGATGAGGAAAAGAGCGCTTCTTTCACCCAAATGAACGTGGGCACCTTTGTCCATCGGGTGCTGGAATTGTATTTCGGCCAGAACAAAGGCCAGCCGCTTCCCTCAGACGAAGCCGCCATCCGCGCGGAAACGGATCGCATCGTTTCCTCCGTCATCGGCGAGATTCTCCCTCAGGGGGATGCGTCGGGACGGGCCAAATACCTGTTCTCCCGTCTGACACGGTGCGTCTTCCCCATTCTGTCCACCCTGTCCCGGGAATTTGCCCAGAGTAAGTTCCAGCCCGCCTTTTTTGAATTGCCGGTAGATCCGCAAAAAGAGGGCGGCGTGCCTCCCCGGACGGTGCAGACCGAAACCGGTCACACCGTCTATCTGACGGGTGTGGTGGATCGGCTGGATTCCTGGCGGGACGGCGACACCACTTACATCCGGGTAGTGGACTACAAAACCGGTTCGAAAAGCTTTTCCCGGGGCGACGTGTCCATCGGCATCAACGCCCAGCTTCTTCTGTATCTGTTCTCCATTTTGCGATGCCCGCCCGGTGCTTTCCGGGAATCTCTTACCGGATCCCCCGACGGCGAGATCCGTGCCGCCGGCGCATTGTATTTCAGTGCCCGTCCCGGCGAGGTGGATTCCGCCACGCTGATCGGCAAAGAGGAAGCCTTTGCTCTGGCGGAGAACTCGGTGAACCGCTCCGGTATCCTGTTGAAGGATGAGGGTGTCCTCCGTGCCATGGATGCAAACCTGAGCGGAACCTATATACCGGCCCGGATGGGCAAAAAAGGAATCACTTCCTCCTCCACGCTGGACGAGGGGGAGATGACTGAAATCGAAAATACCATGCTTTCCGCCATCGCCCGTGTGGGCGGGGAGATGTGCCGCGGTCTGGCCGATGCCAACCCAAGCAAAATTCACGGAAAGCTTCCCTGTGAATACTGTATCATGAAGGAAGTCTGTCGTGCAGCAGGAGGTGAGGACGATGAGTGAAACCAAATGGACGGACGCCCAATTAGCCGCCATCCGCTATCGGGGGAAGGGGCTTCTTCTCTCCGCCGCCGCCGGATCGGGTAAAACCGCCACGCTGACGGAGCGGATCGTTTCCATGCTCACCGATCCCGATTCTCAGGCGGAGATCTCCCGCATGCTGTGCGTGACCTACACCCGGGCCGCCGCCGCCGAACTCAGGGACCGGATCGGCCAAAAGCTGCGGGGAGCGCTGGCGGAAAATCCTCACAACGCCAAAATCACCCGCCAGCTGTACGATCTGGGCCGTGCCCGCATCACCACCATCCATGCCTACTGCCTGGAGGTCCTTCGCACCCATGCGGCCGAATTGGGGATGAGCGCCTCCTTCGCCATCGCCGAGGAGGCGGATGTGCAAAATCTGCGGGCCACCACCATGTCGGACGTGATCTCCGATTGCTTTGATGCGGGCGAGGATTGGTTCGTCACC
The DNA here is from genome assembly GCA_045530875.1 of Eubacteriales bacterium. Classification (GTDB taxonomy): domain Bacteria; phylum Bacillota; class Clostridia; order Oscillospirales; family CAG-272; genus SIG701. Next base: position 2,230 of record JAZSCY010000214.1, on the reverse strand, counting down.
CTGGCAGACACGCTGGCCGGCGCCCGCAACGAATCCTCCCTGGACGAGGCTTTATTGGAATTGGCCATTTCTATGGAATCTGCCGGAATCACCCCCGAAAAACTGATCGATCTGGCGGATGCCACCGGACGCGGCGAGGACTTTTTTGCCTGCGCCGCCGGTGCCGGCACCCGTGCAGAGGTGATGCGCTATGCCGAGCATTGCAAAAATTATTTCCACTACGCCATAGAGGATTTTGCGGACAACGATCTCTATGCCGATGCCTATACCCCCGCCGCACAGGCCTGCGCCCGCACGGCGGAGGCGTTGTACAATGCGTGCCTGGAGGGATCCTATATCCGGGCCCGCATCGCCCTCACAGAATTCGCGCCGCCCGCAAAAGTGGGCAGTGTCGCCAAGGAACTGCAGGGCGCGGATGTGTTGTACTTCCGTGCGCAGTACGATGCGTTCAAGAAGCAAGTTGCCACACTTCTGGCAAATAGTTTTGCCTTGAGCGAGGCGGACATCGCCCTGGCCAATCTTCGCACCGCCGATGTCGCCCGGTCCATCGCCCGGGTGCTGAAAATCTATTTTGACACCTTGCATGAGCGGAAGCGGGAAAAGAGTATCGTGGATTTCGGGGATCTGGAGCGGATGACCGCCGCTTTGTTCACCGATGCCCAAGGCCGTCCCACCGAGGCGGCCAAAACCGCAGGTGCCGCTTTCGACTATATTTTCATCGACGAATATCAGGACACCAACCGCCAGCAGGATGCCATCTTCTCCGCTCTGGCAGCCGGCGGAGGAGCCCGTTTCATGGTGGGCGATATCAAGCAGAGCATCTACCGCTTCCGTGGAGCGGAGCCGGAGGTGTTCTCCTCCTATCGCCGGGCTTGGCCCACGGCGGAGGAGGATCCCGATTCCCCCATGCAGTCCTTGTTCATGCAGGAGAATTTCCGATGCGATTCCACCGTGGTGGATTTTGTCAATCTGGTGTCCCGGCATATCTTCTCCACCGGATCCATTCCCTTCACGGCGGAGGATGAGTTAAAATTTGCGAAAATCGAAGAGGGGAAGCGGAATCACGCCCCGGTTGAGGTGCGGCTGATCCCCAAGCGAAGCAAGAACGATCCCGAGGAATTCCAGCCCATCACGGAGCCGGAATACGTGGCCGAGCGCATCTCCCGGATGCTGGGCAGGGTGTGCCGGGAGGATGGCACGCCCCTCACGCCAAAGGATTTTGCCATCCTGCTCCGATCCCCCTCCAAGGACGGCGCCCCCTTCGTGGAAGCTTTGGAAAAGCGGGGCATCCGGGCACAGAACCGAACCACCAAATCCCTGTATGAGCAGCCGGAGATTCTTTTGATGCTGTCGGTGCTGTACGCCATCGACAATCCCACCAAGGACATCCACCTGGCCGCCGCCATGAAGAGCCCCGTGTTCGATTTCACCCTGGACGATCTGGTCCGCATCCGACAGTCCGTCTACGGCGGCAGTTTGTGGGATGCGGTACAGCAGTGCGCCCGTACCCCCGCCCCGGAGGAAGGCGTGGATGAGGATCTGTCCTCCCGCTGTGCCACCTTTGCGGATCGGCTGCGGGAGCTTCGTCGGGATGCCCGCGGCATGGGTGCGGACAAGCTGATCCTTCGCCTGTATCGGGAGACGGATATATATACACTATTGGATGGAGATCCCTCCCTGGACAGCGCATCGTGCCGTCTCAATTTGCAGGCGCTGTATGAGGAAGCACGGAAATTCGAGGGAGCCGTGGGCGGCGGTCTGTATCCGTTTTTGAATCGCGTGGCCGCCCTGGTACAGTCCGATAGCGAATCCCCCAAAAAGGATGCGGATCAGGGTGCGGTGCGGATCTACAGCATCCACCAGTCCAAGGGATTGGAATTCCCCGTCTGCTTCCTTTGCCGCACCGACAAAAAGCGCAACAACAAGGATATCTCCGCCCGGATTCTCTTTGATCCCGATGTGGGTGCCGCCATGAAGCTGCCGGATGAGGGCGGCCTCGTGCGGTGCGATACGCCTTTGCGCCGCTCGGTGGTGGCTTCCATGACGGACACCAATCTGGAAGAAAGCATGCGCCTTCTGTACGTAGCCATGACCCGGGCCAGAGAGCGGCTGATCGTCACCGCCGCCATGACCGATCCGGAGGGGAAATGGGAAGCATGCCGTCTGGCCGCCCCCACCGCCTCTGATTACACCGTGTACAGTGCGCCCAATTTCATCACGTGGATTCTGG
>JAZSCY010000253.1:0-5236 GCA_045530875.1 Eubacteriales bacterium | reverse complement strand
GGCGAGGATCACAGTTTTGGCACGGGCCACCAGCAGTTCCTTAGTCTCCATGTTCATGAGGACAGCGCCTGCGCAGCGGCCGGCTTCGTCTTTGATCAGCTCGATGGCGGAGGTGAAGTCCACCACGGGGATCTGGCGGTTGAGGACTTCATCGCGCAGCGTGCGCATGATCTCCGCACCGGAGTAGTCCTTGGCAGCGTGCATTCTCTTGCGGGAGGTACCGCCGCCGTGGGTGGTGACCATGGTGCCGTCGGGCATCTTATCAAATTCCACACCCAGATTGTTCAGCCACTGGATGGCCTCGGGAGCCTCATTGACCAGACGGTACAGAAGCTCGGGCTTTGCGGCAAAGTGACCGCCGCCGAATGCGTCCACATAGTGAATAGCGGGGGAGTCGTTGGGCTTGTCAGCCGCCTGAATGCCGCCCTCTGCCATCATGGTGTTGGCATCACCGATACGCAGTTTGGTTACGATCATTACATTGGCACCGGCCTCGTGTGCTTCGATGGCTGCGGAAGAACCGGCACCGCCTCCGCCGATGACCAGAACATCCACATCGTAATTGATCTTGGACAGATCGATGTCAGCGGGGTTGATGCGGCTGTTTGCCTGCAGGATAGCGGCCAACTCGGTGGGAACTTTCTCTCCCTTGTTGGGGCCGATCTGCAGATTCACAAACTCGCTCTGCTTGTAGTCGGGATGATAGGTGGCCAGAACGTTCTCTTTTTCCTCCGCGGTCATGCGGGTGGGTTCCATCACCGTATTGGCCGCACGGTTTGCCTCGACCTTTTTGATCGATTCAAGCATTTTTTCGTTGGTATACATGGATGATGTCCCTCCTTATTTCTCAATCTCGCGGGTGTTGTAAAGCTCTTTCATCTCGGAAATGGGCTTCTGCATCAGATTCTGGAGCAGCTCTTCGAAGGTGCCGTCCTTGATCTCGCGAACACGGTCTTCCAGATGCTCTGTCTTGGGAGCCAGATACTTACCGGTGATGCGGCGAGCCAGCATAGCCACCTGAGGATGAGAGATACCGGCGGGGCAGCGGGAGGAGCAAACACCGCACATAACGCAGTCGAAGGATTCCTCCGCACATTTTTCGAACTCACCGCGCTGTGCGTAGGCGATGTACTGCATAACGTTGAGTTCCTGAGTGCAGGCTTTGGTGCAGGCGTTGCAGCCGACGCAGGCATAGATCTCGGGGTAAAGCTGCATCATGATCTGCTCGGTGGTGGGGATCTTCTCCACATCGTATACTGCCTTCACCAGGGGGAAGAAGGGCAGGGTGGCGATGTACATATCGTTCTGCACCTTGGTCTGGCAAGCCAGGCAGGAGTGCAGCTCCCGATCGCCCTTGATGCGGTAGATGGTAGCGCAGGCACCGCAGAAGCCGTTACGGCATCCGCATCCGCGCACCAGCTGATAGCCGGCGTACTCCATGGCGCACATGATCGTCAGATTTTCCGGCACTTCATATTTCTTACCAAACAGGTAAATGTTAACCATTGATTCCATTGTTTGTTTCCTTTCAGCCTATCAGTATTCGTCCGGCAACTCGTCAAGCTCGTCGCAGCGGAAAACGGGACCGTCCTTGCAGACGTACTTCGAACCTACGTTGCAGCGTCCGCACTTGCCGATTCCGCACTTCATGCGCAATTCCAGCGTGGTGTACACCTGCGTTTTGTCAAATCCAAGCTCCTGCAGTCCTGCCAGAGTGAATTTAATCATAATCGGAGGTCCGCAGAGAACGGCCACCTTGTCGGTGTCGAAGTTCAGCTCTTTTACGTAGTTGGGAACGAAGCCAACGTGTCCGTCCCAGCCTTCCTGCTCACGGTCGATGGTGAGATGCACGTCAATGCCGTCATCGGTCATCCATTCGTGGAGGATTTCGTCGTAGTCCAGAAGATCGTCCTTGCTTCTCGATCCGTAAACGATGTCCACCTTACCGTAACGGTCGCGGTAATGTCTTACGTAGTTGATGACGGAGCGAAGGGGAGCAAGACCGACACCGCCGGCGATAAAGAGCATATTCTTGCCCGCAAACGCATCGTCCACAGGGAAGGGATTGCCGTACGGGCCGCGGATAGTGATCTGCTGACCTACCTCAGCGGCGTGGAGCCACTCGGTAACGCATCCGCATTTCTTGATGGAGAACTCCATATACTCGGTGTTCGTGGGGGAGGAGGTAATGGAGAACATCGCCTCGCCCACACCGGGGATGGAGAGCATAGCGCACTGACCGGGTTTGTGATCGAATGCTTTCTTGCCGTCGGGAGTGACAACGCGGAAAGTCTTAATATCGGGGGTATCAATGCGTATGTCGGTAATAACGCCGACAACGGGAATCAAAGCCTCAGTATTCATTACGCATTACCTCCTAATTCTTTCATAACTTTCACGATATTCATGGAGATGGGGCAGCGGGACAGACAACGTCCGCAGCCTACACAGCCGAATATTCCCTCGTTGTTGGCGGGGAAGTACACCAGCTTGTGCATGAATCTCTGACGGAAACGCTCCAGCTGAGAGGTACGGTTGTTTCCGTGAGCCATCTTGGTGAAATCGGAGTACATGCAGGAGTCCCAGCAGCGGAAGCGGTGTACGCCGTGTCCGGTGTTGAAATCCTTGATGTCGTAGCACTGGCAGGTGGGGCAAACGAAGGTGCAGGTACCGCATCCCAGACAACTCTGGGAGAGGGATTTCCACTCCGGTGCGTTAAAGTACGTGTTCAGCTTGTCACCGCCGAAAGCGTCTGCCTTCAGATTATTCAAAGGCAATTTGTCCAGGCGGGAGCGGATCAGATCCTTCTGCGCGTCAGCCGCGGTAGTATCACATTCCTCCGTCAGAGCATCCAGCTTGGCCAGCAGAGCCTGACCTTTTTCGGTGAGGGCATCCAGATACAGCGCGTCCTCCGTCTTGTAGCAGGCGATGTCACCGCCGGGCGCGGCTGCATCGATGCCAAACGTGCGGCAGAAGCAGGTTTCAGAGGGCTTGTTGCAAGCCATGGAAACGATGATGCCGTGCTCGCGGCGATTTTTGTAGTATGTGTCCACGGGATCCACGAGGAAAACGCGATCCAGAATCTCAAAACTACGGACATCGCAGGCACGCACACCGAAAATTACGAAATCCTCGCACTCCTCGCGGGTGTCGATGATCTCGATATTCTTGCCTTCCATCTTGAAATCCACCAGATTTTCGGTCTGGGGGAAGAAGAAGTCTTTTGCGGAGCGAACGGTGTTCAGAGCCTCGCTCAGTTTTACGCCGTCCTCCCACTTGGTGAAATGGGCACGGCCGTCACTTCCGTCCACGGGAAGATATACAGTAGCGGCTTCCGCCATGGTGCGCAGAAGCGCGTCCAGATTGGCAAGGGAACATTTACGCATGATCACCGCTCCTTTCCACAGCCTCGGAGGGTTCCAGATCTTCCAGCTTGTAGTTTACAAGAGGCGCTCTCTGGCCAACCTCAGCGCCGGCCTGATAATCGTCATAGAAATTGTTGATGTCACGGATGAACTTGCGGTTCAACAGGTGCAGGGGGATGTTCTGAGGGCAAACGCGGGAGCACTCACCGCAGTCGGTGCAGCGGCCGGCCACGTGGAACGCGCGGATCACATGGAACATCTTCTCCTCAAAACTGTCGGAGATGGCCTTGTTCTCCACACCGGAGTTGGGATTGCCGAATACGCACTTCTCGCAGGTGCAAGCCGGGCATACATCGCGGCAGGCGTTGCAGCGTATGCAGCGGGACAATTCGTTCTGCCAGAAAGCAAAGCGCTCGTCCTCCGTCATCTTCTCCAGCTTTTCCACCTCATCAAAGCGGTGGCTGTCCAGAATCTCGCCGTTTTCACCGATCATCTCGTCGTAGGCCACGTGCTTTTTGCTCTTGCAGTTTACACAGCGCTCGGCCAGACAGTCCGCCATAGCCAGCGTCTTGTCACCGTCGTACAGGGTGTGTACGATCAGACTGTCGCCGTCGCACTCCACACCACTCACGCCATCACCGATTTGATCCTTCACGCGCTGAATATCCGCCATGCCGTCGCAGGGGATCGCCACCGCATATACTTTTTCCCGATCAAAGCGATGCTCGGTGAGGAGCTGATTGAAGCTGTATGTATCGCAGGGCTTGAGGAAAACAAGAACCTTTCCCTCATCCCGGCGGGTCTCTTTTACGAGATATTTGGAGAAGTTGGCCCCGCAGAAGGGTCCGTAAACAAAATCCTTCTCCAACTCTGCCGCCGTCTGGAACAGGGCAGGGGTTACGTCATAGGAAAATTCGCCTGCTTTCCAGCCGAGAACACGGTTGACAGTGCCCGAGGAGAGCAGTTCTGCAGCCTTGGCGAGCAGAATCTCACGAGTTACTTTTTGCATCGTAGATCCTCCAATCTCTTGTTTTCGCCCAGGGCGGTGATCTGTGCTACGAAATCGTTCATGGTAGCGGCAAATTTCGCACCCTCAGCAGCGGATACCCATTCCACACGGGTACGCTCCTTCTCGATGCCGAGGAAGTTCAGCATGGAGAAGAGCAGAGCCATACGGCGGCGGGTGTAGTAGTTGCCCGAGGTGTAGTGGCAGTCGCCGGGATGGCATCCGCACAGAATCACGCCATCCGCGCCGCGCTGGAAGGCGCGGAGGATGAACATGGGATTTACACGGCAGGAGCAGGGAACGCGGATGATTTTTACCTCCGCGGGATAGTTCAGTCGGTTGTTGCCCGCCAGATCCGCACCGGCGTAAGAACACCAGTTGCAGCAGAAGGCAACGATTTTCGGTTTAAATTCGGTCATTTGCATATTGCATCTACCTCCGCCATAATCTGGCTGCTGGCAAAGCCCTTCAGATCCATTGCGCCGGAGGGGCAGGCAACGGTACAAGCACCGCATCCCTGACAAACCGCTTCATTGACTTGTGCTACGCGGCGGAGGGCAGTGGTGCGATCGGGCATGCGGAATTCTTTCGTAACATAGGAGATCGCGCCGTAGGGACAAACTCTCTCACAGGAGGAACAGCCGTTGCACATCCATTCATCGGATCCGGCCACGCAGGGATTGCCTTTCAGCTTGTCCTTGGCCAGAAGGCCGATGACCTTGGCGGCGGCAGCGCCTGCCTGGGAAACGGTTTCGGGAATATCCTTGGGACCCTGGCACGCGCCCGAAAGGAACACACCCGCGGTGGGGCTCTCTACGGGGCGGAGCTTGGGATGTGCCTCGGTGAAGAAGTCGTTGGTGTCCAT
>JAZSCY010000075.1:0-3367 GCA_045530875.1 Eubacteriales bacterium | reverse complement strand
TTTCCGGGCGCAGACCGTCAAGGTCTTCCTCGTCCTGCCAGCTGATCTTCGTGGAAACATGCATCGTTCCTTCCGGTGAATGGATCAGGGTGATCACAAGGCCTTCCCTCATCTTTCCGGTCACCTCATAGCGGTACTGCCCTGTGGTATCCTGTCCGTATGGATTATCACTGTTCGTTACGATTTTTTCCCAATCCGGGACAACACTTTCGATATCTCCGACATAGCTGACTTTCCATCCATTTTCGCTTGTGACTGCAATCGTCGTATTATCATCCACTCGGAGATTCATTGTTTCAGGTCTCAGGCCATCCTTATTATCAGCATCCTTCCATTCGATCCGAATCGTTGTTCTAGGCATATTGCTCCAGATAGCCTTAAAGATGATATCATCTGTAACCGTATACTGATCGCCTTCATAGAAATCGCCGATCTTATTCCCGGATGTATCATATGCCTCCCAGTACTGGAACTCCCCGCCGTTTTCATTCGGATTATCGTAGATGCAGCCCGGGATATCGACTTCCGTATACCGGAGCAGCTGGAACTGCTGCGGAAGATACGCTTCTCCGCCGGTACCGGGGTCTACACTGAGTGTGATATAATCCAGATCCTTTGGGAAATTAGTCTTCCAGATGACTGTATTCTCACTTCTTACCGCACCATCCATCTTGAAGAAGCCGTAGTAGTTGCCGATCGCGTCTCCCTCAAAGTATTTTTCATCCTGGAACACATTTTTATGGACATCGTAAGCGATTGCAAGCGGCTGCATAACGGTCTGTCCCGCTATGTTTCTTCCGAAGTCTACGATGAAATCCGTTACAGCGTTCGCTTTGCTGTTGGAATCCGCATGATGGAACGTTGTTAAATGCGTTTGAACATTTTTAGGGATCTGAACCGCTTCGCATTGTGCAAAATACGGTTTCAGGTTCTCAATCTTCTCACTGGCGATCACGCAGTTGCCGCCGCCTTTTTCCGGCGCGATATCCGTCACCGGTGCCAGACCGTAATCGATAAAACCGCCGATGTAATCGAAGTCCTCAGGCTCGCAGACCTTGATCACGGCCTGCCCGCGGCAGTCCTTCAGCTGAGGCCACTGTGTATACTTGTCGCGGAATGTCTTGCCCTGCTCTGTATAGATATAGGATTTTCCGTTGGACGGATTTTCCTGTCCGGCAAGTTTTTCAAGATGATCGGCGATCCGCTGGAATGTGAGTTCCCGATATCCCTTATCCGCATTGGCGTCGGTGATCTCCGCATCAAAGATCAATATAACGGTTTCTGTCGGATTTGCATCAAGGAATTCCTGAACCCAGTCAAGGACCTTCTGAAGGCTCAGCCTGTTTCCGTCTTCATCTTCCGTATAAAATACACCGCCTCCGGAATTCTTTCCGTGGCAGAGCCAGAGATTTTCTCCATCATCCATCTCCATGGTTCCGTGGCGCCAGTCGCCGTCGCGGCCCCAATAGACCGGATTGAGCCTAAGGTCAAGAACACGCACACCGTCTTCCAGCTGTTGTCTTATCGAGACATATTGCGTGTGCGCATACTCGTGATATCCGAGACCGGCTCCTATGGAAGAATCCCATGGAGCGTTATATTTCCACATCCCCGAATCGTGGGTGAACGGGGTGTTGATCTCGTACAGATAGCGTTCACCGGATATTCCGGCCATCCAGTTGTTTGGCGTCAGCTGATTCGCGCTTCGTATCTGGCTGTCGATCGGAACAAAATCCCTGCCGGCTTTGCGTGCCTGCGGCTTTAGAACTGCCTCCCCGTTTTCAAGGAAGACTCCCTTTCCGTCCTCCTCCGCGTTAAAGTAAAGAGCAGGATCCATGTTAGGATTGTTCGTACTGTAACCGCTTGTGAAAACACCTTCCAGTCTGCGATCTCCTACTTTGATCCCAATACTGGTGCCCGTCAGCGAACCGACCACAGTGAGTGGCAGTGTCTTGTTATCATTCCCACGATCAGGCACACCATCCAAAAGCAAGTTTTCAGGATTGTTATCTTGTATAGTAATAGTTCCTTTGATATTGACGGTGACATTTTCTTTATGTGGCAATGCCTGTCCATTCTGATTCATCCCGTATCTTTTGTTGATATAAAGGCCACCACCTTCAGACCCTGCATTGTTTCCGGTTATGTTTCCCCCGTAGAGATTCAGCTCTGCATCGAATTTGTCTCCACTTAGAGGTTGCTCCTGACCGATCATATTTATATGTGTTTCACGGATAAACGCAATACCGCCCCCGTTACGGCCGGCTTCATTATTGCTTACGGTCACGTCATGAATCGTGGTGGTGCTTCCATAAAGACACATCGCACCGCCGTCCTGTACTGCCTCGTTTTCAGAGAACACTGCAGATGTGATCTCGACTTCACCGGCACTCTCCGTATAAATGAATGGTTGTTGTTCCCTTTCTTGTATTCCCCAGAAATGCAGACCGCCGCCGCTCCTGCCTGCGGTGTTTTTCGAGATCGTGCCTGCATTAATATAGACTTTTCCCAAATAATTATAAATGCCACCACCATTATTACTTGCTTTATTCTCGGATATGGACCCACCATTGAACGTCAAAACAGCATTCTTTCCATCTACATAAATGCCGCCGCCATCTGTGGCATATCCACCTTTGATCACGCCGCCACCAACACTGTCCGTAATAGTCAACTTGCCGGACACTTTGATCACGTGACCGTTCTTATCGGCTGTTTCTCTGTTTCTGTCGAGAGTCTTGCCGTTCAGGTCGATCGTGACATTTTTACTTGATGCAATGTTGATATAGGAATCAGAACCAGCTGCAGTGATGTTATCCCCAAGAATGATCACATCCCCGTCTGCCGCGTTATTGACAGCATTTTGTAGTTCTGCCCAGGTTGTGACAGTTCCGCTTGCGCGGGTTCCTGCAAGTATTACATCATTCGTTTGAGCAGCAAGAGACTCATTGCTAAGATCGTTAGAATTTGCCGCTTCTATATTTTGAGCATCCGACTCCTGCGCATCAACATCATCAGCGGTGCCTTCTACGGATTCTTCCGTCATCTGCTCAATTACCTCCGGGTCTCCGCCCTCATTTTCTAAGGCAAGGACATGATTTGCCGGCAATGCAGTAACCAAAAAAAGGACTGACAATGCCGCCGCCAATACTCTTAAAACTGCTCTGTGTTTATCCATCTTAACCCTTTCCTTCGAACCTGTTTGTGTCTGTCCAATCTAGAAAAATGGTATCGTTTTTACATTTGTGTATTGTAGTGAAATATTATATCACATTCTTATGTTGTATTATTATTCCGAAAAAGAATATATGCAATTTGTTTACTACAAATCATATATGATTAACTATCCAATAAAACGGACTCTCAT
>JAZSCY010000211.1:0-4430 GCA_045530875.1 Eubacteriales bacterium | reverse complement strand
GCGTTTTCTGCTGCCGAGAGCTTTATGAGCATCCTCCCAAAGCGGTTCGGAGATCAGCGCCGGAAACTGATTCTTGACCACAATCCATTCGCTTTCATCCTGCCGCACGATTTTCTTGCTTTTATACGACAGTTTTCTGCGCTTGCCGCTGATGAGATGTCCGAGGTAGATCTGATTGTCCATCATGCGATAGACCGTGACAAGATTCCATTCATACGGGTCTTTATCGTATTCCCGACCGGCTTTTTGTGCCTGATAAGCGGCTGGCGTGATGACTTTCTGTTGTGTCAACACACGAGCGATTTTGTTATAGCCGTAGCCATGATAGCATGCTGTTATTTTTTCTACTTCTATCTACAAAAACGATTTTATGTTCATACCGAGGCTTGGCATCATGAGTGGCGGATGCTTCGATTGCAAATTTTGTAATATATTCATCTTTTACAACCAGCAAATAGTCAATAAATCCATTCACAACGGTCAGTGTCGGTGTGTCACATTTTTCCAGTTTCGGCAAAATATCGGAATCGAGCATCATTTTCGGACACATGATGTCCTGATCCATCATAACAGAATCCATGCTGATGTCCAGATACAGACATATCTTCCATAAGAGTTCCAACGAAACACTGTTTTTTCCATGTTTATTATACACCATTTCCTCATTTTTGTGAATAAAGTGGCAGTTCAAGTCTTTATGTGGCACTTTAAGTTTTGAAAAAATTTTGGGGATTTTCAAACATAGTCGCATATATAGGAAAAACCGTTCCATACCGAACAGGTACAGAACGGTTTCTTGTTATCAGAAAACGTTTTTATGATTTAGTTTCAGCTACATCGTCACATTCACGAATAATCATCATTGATTTAGGTTGGGGAACCGTTATTTACCGTATTTCGTGGTTTTCTTTCCTTTTATTATACTTGCAAATGCAGGATTTTCATTATATTATCAGGTTTTTGGGAAGATCAATCATTAAGTCTCATTCACAATCGCAAGGAAGTACAAAGCAAAAATCATCTGCCACTTTTCCGATGAGATCACATCGATATGATATGTGATACCGCCATTCCTCCTCATTCCGCAGCCTTGATCCGCTGTATTTGCATTAACATAGACGCGGACACCATCCCCAATGGTAGATGCTATTCTCTTTCACCAATGTTAATCCAAATGACATCTTCTGTGTCTTCAAGGTTTGATACACGGATTGAAACAGCCAGTTTCACACCTCCCGCCGAATACCGTCAGGTCAGATCCATTGTCCCCCATCCATGCGAAAATACATTATTCTGCCTGCCGTGCTCCACACTCACCGCAGAATTTCATACCCTCACCAATCTCTGCGCCGCATGCAGTACAGAAGCGCTTCCTGTTTTCTGTTTTTCCAGGAAGTCTGGCGCCGCATTCACCGCAGAATTTCGTGCCCTCCGGATTGACCGCACCACATTCGGGACAGGTGCGCGCCGCTTCATCGGCTTCTCTTGCCGCACGTGCTTCCGCTTCTGCCTTTTCTTTTGCTTCCTTTTCCGCCTGCATCTGTTTGATTTGTTCCTCGATCTCGGCACAGTTAGCAGCAAGCGCATCCAGTTGAACGGCTTCTTCGGGATATGCTTCCTTGCCGTTTTCCTCATACAGTCTGCGGCCAAGTTTTGCGTAAATTGCCTCTTCCTTGTCATGGAGTTCTTTGAGTTCGTTCTGTTTATTGTACATTTGAATTTCGGGATCATCCTGCGGCGCAAGACTTGCAAGACCCTTTACCAATCCGTCTAAAATTCCAGCCATGATGTTGTCCTCCGTTTATCTGTATTTTATGATTCGTGTGTGTTCCGGTAGCCGTCCTCAAAGGTCGGTCCTGCCGGATAATATTCATTGTATTCGCCGCCGCTGACGGAGATCTTCACCCGTCCGTCAACGTCAAGACCCGACAGATCGATCTTCAGCGATTCATAGCGTTCCTCAATGACCTCCGCATCCTCGCCGAGTCCGAGCGTATATGCGGGATAATAAAGCTCCAGCGTCAGAAGATCACCCTGTCTTGTCGCACGGCGGATATGTCCGATCTGTGTTTCGCTGTCAAACAGACCGTGTACGACAGCCGGCTTGCCGTTCTGCTCCGTGATGAACACAAAGCGGTTCTCCACCGCAGTCCAGCACATCGGACCTGCCATTTCCCCAAGATCGGGAATCGGCAGAGAGAGGAGTCGGCGTGTCGACGCATCGACCATGCGGGTTAGGATCGCGGCGACCTCACCGCGGCTGATCATCGCACCCGGTCGGAACGAACCGAAGGTGTCACTGCCCGTCAGAATCCCCGCGCGGTAGAACACATAGACAGGTCCTGCCCAATTTGCATCGCTCGGCAGATCGGGAATCGCATCCGCCTCGATGTAATTGGGATCGGTATAGGAATACGCGGGAAGTGCGGGATAGAGAATCCGCACAAATTCAAGTCTGGTTGCTTCTTTGTTATAAAAGCCGAGCCATTCATCACCCTGAATAACGCCGTGTTCCTTTGCATATTCGACGTAAGGGTCATACCACGTCGTTTCACCCGGCGTCAGCGTGACCGTACCCTGAGATCTCAGCTGATGCAGACATGCGGACAGCTTGATGACCGCCGCGATTGTGATGTTGTCCTGCGGCTTGAATTCTGTTGCGGACACACCGCTGATCAGACCGTTTTCCACAGCGCGCATGACATCGGCATAATACCAGTCATTTTCTCTGACATCCTCAAAGCTGCGCGGAGAAACGGTAACGACCGCCGTTTCCGTAAAGGTATCGCCGTAATCGTTCCAGATGTAGCAGGAGACCTTCATTCCGTTGTGGATGTCTGGATTCGCCGCTGCCGCAAGCGTCACATCGGGGCGGTTGTATGCCCCGTCAAAGAGCAGATATGTCTCTCCGCCGATCTCATAGCTCCAGCGGAACTGAAGATCCTTTCCAGCAACACCGATGGAAAAGCTGATCGGATCCCCTGCACAGACGGTCGTATTCTTCGGCTGAATCATGACCACAGGCTTTCTCGACAGAATCATAAGCTGTTTTTCCGCAGCCGCAGAACAGGTCAGCGTGAACACCAGCATCACCGCCATGATGCAGATCAAAAGAAATCTGTATTTTCTCATTGTGAATCTCCTTTCCTGTGCGGTCACAGGACTGCCGTACCTCTCAGCACAGCAGTCCCGCCGTTATGACCGTATTACTTGAGCAGACGGTATTTGCCGATCAGCGGCAAATCCTTTGCCTTACCGCCGAGCGCATTGAGAATACCGATGATTCCGAGGATAGCAACAGCAACACTGCCAATGGGCAGAATCAAAAACCATCCAAGCACCGGAATGATACTGCCTGCAGTACCGACAATGATACCTGCCAGAAGCAGAAGCAGTCCCTGGTTTGCATGGAACTGAGCAAAACGCGATTCCTTTGCCGCAAGCATCGGAATCAGGAACAGGATGTAACCGAGGAATGCCATCACCTTGTTGGCTTCAATGTCTGCGGGATCAAACTGACTTGTATAGTCAGTGCTGCCCTTTCCTTTACCCGCATCAGGCTGCTGTGCAAACTGCTGCTGCGCCGTGGGCTGTACGGGAATCTGTTGTGTCTGCTGCTGTGCCGATGTCTGTGCGGGAGCCGCTTCCATCGGTGCGCCGCATTCGGGACAGAATTTCTTTCCGTCTTCTACTTTCGTTCCGCAATTTCCGCAAAATGCCATAATTAAATCTCCTTGGTTATGAAAATTTTTGTTTCTGTATGTTCATGACCGTATCACGGCCATTTCCAACTCCAAAGTGTTTTTATACCGAATTTACGACCGAACCAGATCGTGGAAATATCGCTCTGGGACAGTCCCGTCACGACGTTGTGAGAAAGCTCACCCTCCAGACCTGCCAAACCGCCGATGCGTGCAGACGCACCCGCCTTTGCGCCGCCCGAGGTAAACTTACCCGTGCGGTAGTTGTAGGTGGCAAAAATCCGGGCATTCGCCTCTGCCGCAACATCCAGACCGACACTGACACCCTGGCTCTCCAGCTTCTGCAGTTCCTAAAGACTCTTTTTCGCCCCGACAAACACCGTGACATCCTGCGGGCTTGTCTCAATGCCAGCCATGTCCTTGATGGAAATACCCATATTGCCGTTGGAGTCATAGGACAGCTTCGCAACCGGTTTCCCGGGCGGACCGAGCTCCCTTTCCGCCGAACCCGTCACATACGGAATCTTTTCGCTGTAAAAGCCGATGACAGGACCGCCCGATGCATTGTAGGGTTGGAGAATGATCGTACGGTTGGCACAGTTCGGGTCTGCACGGTAAGCCGCAAACCTTACGCGCTCCTCCGGGGTCATTTCCGCGATCATCCGATCGTAGTTGTCCTGATAGGTCAGCATCCGCTGCAGCTCCAGTGCTTCCTCAATTTCCTCCTCG
>JAZSCY010000135.1:0-3103 GCA_045530875.1 Eubacteriales bacterium | reverse complement strand
CTTCCAGCACGTAGATCAGCTTCGGGAAGGCGGGGGTGACCCAAACACCCTTCTCGTTCTTGACGCCCTGGTACCGCTGGTTCAGCGTTTCCTCGATGATCATGGCCAGATCCCGCTTTTCGGCTGCATCCTTGGCCTCGTTCAGATACATAAATACAGTCACAAAGGGAGCCTGTCCGTTGGTGGTAAGCAGAGTCACCACCTGATACTGGATGGTCTGCACACCGCGGCGGATCTCCTCACGAAGACGCTCCTCCACGATGGAGCTGACTTGCTCCTCGGAGGGAGTGGCACCGATGGCCTCCATCTCGGACAGAACTGTCGAGCGGATCTTTTCCCGGCTCACCTGCACAAAGGGAGCCAGATGGGTCAGGGAAATGGACTGACCGCCGTACTGATTGGATGCCACCTGAGCCACGATCTGGGTGGCGATGTTGCAGGCGGTGGCAAAGGAGTGGGGCCGCTCGATCAGCGTGCCGGTGATGACCGTGCCGTTCTGCAGCATATCCTCCAGATTGACCAGATCGCAGTTGTGCATGTGCTGCGCGTAGTAGTCCGTGTCGTGGAAGTGGATGATGCCTTCGTTGTGGGCCTTCACGATCTCCTGGGGCAGAAGAATACGGTTCGTGATATCCCGGGAAATCTCACCCGCCATGTAGTCGCGCTGGGTGGAGTTGATGATGGGATTCTTGTTGGAGTTTTCCTGTTTGGCCTCCTCGTTGTTGCACTCGATGAGGCTCAGGATCTTGTCGTCCGTGGTGTTGGACTGACGAACCAGATTCCGGGTATAGCGGTAGGTTATGTAGGAGCGAGCCACCTCAAAGGCACCGTGTGCCATGATCTGCTGCTCTACCATGTCCTGTACTTCCTCCACTCCGGGGGAGCGGCCCAGTTCCTCACAGGCCAGAACAACCCGTTCCGCGATGCGGCGGATCTGGGTGGGAGTCATTCGGATGCCCTCGTCTACGGTCTCGTTGGCTTTCGAGATGGCGCGGATGATTTTTGTAATATCAAATACGGCCTCGGAGCCGTTTCGTTTGATAATCTTCATACCGTTGGTTTCCTTTCCATGAAATACTATATATTCAATAAATTGTGTTTCGTGCCTTATGATGATACCATATAATGTGGTGCTTGTCAATCGGTTTTTTCGCTTTTCGACAGATTTTTTACCATATTGACATAGTGCACGAAGATATACTATAATGATTGTGGAATACTGCCAAGGAGAGTAGCTATGCGAAAAATCAAGAATCTTTTCCCGATCCTTTTGTATCCCCTCGGCCACGCCGCCGCGATTTCCCTCGGTGCAGTCTGCTTTCTCAACGTGGCGGCCATCGTCCTGACGCCCTTCGGCAGTACAGGATCCTACCCACGCTTTGTCCCCTTTTGCGTCATCGTGGGCATTCTTGCGTTTGTGGGATGGGTGCTTCTGACAATTTGCAACGCCCGCCATCTTCTCAATCACGACACCTATCTTCGGTGGAAGATCACCCTGGAAGTTGCCCTCACCCTCCTCCTCACCCCGGCCGGCATGTGGCTGTGGGAGAATCTTTTCAGTTGGCTGCAAAGAGTGGTGTAGAATATAAATAGCAGCCTTAAAGGGTTCTTCTCGTAAGGATATTAAAACCCCGACAGATTTTTGAATCTGTCGGGGTTCATTTATAGAGTTATGTATTATTGAAACGTAGCAAAAAATTCATTCCTCTATTAAAGCCTTACCCTCTTTTCCGTTATCGTCTAAGATGTAAATAAAACAATTCTCAAATTGGTTTGAATAGACACCGTTCATTTTCAGATTGTCTGGAAAGTAATTGTATTTAATTGCAATAGCGAACGGACTCGATAGCGTATTTGTTTCAAATGGCTTGCATTCACAAGCAGACCTTTTTTTATCAGCAGAAGCACCGTCCTGGGCAGAATCATATAAAATGATTGCGTTTTTACAAATCGGGCAAACTGCTTTCAGAAGCAATTGCTGTTTGTGCCTAATGATGAAAGGGGAAAAAATACCTTTGGTTTGCTTGCCAGTATGAAAAAAATGAAATTTCCTTGCTCCACAAGAGCATTGAACTTTTGCCGACAAAGCAACTCCATTAACTTCTTGTATATCCGTCAAAAAATCTAATGTTCTCAATTTCACAGCAGTTTTCCTCCTTTACTGCAAATGTGTCTGGCGAAGCCCATGCCCTATTCTTCTGTGTACAACTCAACGTAGCACCAATGGATAGGGTTTTCGTAAATGTATTTTATGTGTTCATCATAGTCTTCGCGGTTTCGAATGATATGGTCGTTGAAATGTCTTTGCCAAATGTTTTCACCGTATTCTTTGTTGCAAAAACGTTTGAATGTTGATACAAACCGCGACACATACGAATGTTGTTTCACCGTAGGGGGCGAGATAAGATTCTTCGGCGATTATCCGTACATATTGTGAGAAAGTATGCTCCGGATGAATTATAATCAAAAGTTTTTAATCTCGTCGGCTTTCTATTCGGCAGTTCGTTTTCCATATGCATCCCCCGCCCCATTATAGCGCAAATCGGAAGAGAAAACAATCCTTCTGCCAACATTTGTTTGTATTTGTAGGGGCGTTCATTGAACGCCCGCGGGCGACTATTCATTTCCTCGTAAACAGCATCCTTCCACCCCTGCTTTTCATCCCTCATTCTGCAAAACAATCCGCATCTCCGTCTGCATAGGATACCGCACAAGATTTACCCCGTCCAAATCCTCCCGCATCATGTCCACCGCCGTGATGGCCGGATTCTCGTAGGTGGTGTAGTAGTAGATCCCCCGATCGGCACTGCAGCAGGAGGTGTAGATCGTCCGCTCGTATTCCCCGTCCCCCACAAGGCAGCATCCCGAAGGTTGCTCCACCGATCCCATAATGTGAAAGAATTGCCCCACACTCTCCGTTTCTGTGTCGCCGGAAACGGAGTTCATTTTTACGAAAGCCGCCCGCACAAAGCGGGAAGGGGAGGACAGATCCCCCGGCAAACCCATGGCCCCCATTCCCCGGCTGTAGGGGCGCAGAGCCAACCGATCCGAGAATCGGTTTTCCGGCGCGCCGGGGGACAGATGCATATAGTCGTTCAAGCGG
>JAZSCY010000272.1:0-2025 GCA_045530875.1 Eubacteriales bacterium | reverse complement strand
TGTTCTGAAGATTCATGACAGCAACGGCGTGGGTATCGAAGCGAACGTGGGCACCTATTCCTGGACTTACAACAACTGGGACGGAACCTGGACGAGCGTGGAAGCGGACAGTTCCCATCCGCTGGAGCGGCAGGAGTTTCTTATGCCGATGACCACCGCGGATTCGACTGTTGAACTCTGTTTTGACGTGCAGCCGGAGAAATTCACCGTGCGCTGCTGGAGCGATGCGTGCTGGGGAATGATGGACACCCTGGAGGGTGCTGTGCAATGGGAGGGCAATACGCTTGAGCTCCGGGAGGGCGGCTATATCTATGAGGTGATTGCGGAGTGGACGGGGGAGGACCTTACCTCGGGAGGCACGGTCAGCTATGCGTTCTATGTGGTCAGGGAAGTCGCCGTGCTGTGCCAATAGAGCGGCGGGACTGCTGAAGACTTTGTATCCGGTTTTGCAGCAACACCATGACGACTATTCATCTGGACGGACAGGCGGATCTGACGGTCGAACAGATCCACCGGATCCGGGAAATTTTGGAGAATCAAACATAGCAAAACGGCACCCGCCTTCGTGGCGGGTGCCGTTGTATTTTGGCAGGGATTATGCTGTATGCCGATCAAAAAAACGGAAGACAACAGGCCGTTTCTTCATAAAAACATCCCCGTTCCCGTTGAATGGATAGCAAGCGGAGGAACAAAAGTCAATCCAGATTACAGCCCAAGGCGATAAATGCGATTGGCGTTGTCAAAAAACACCGCATTCCAATGGCGCTGGGGGATGATTTCTTTGATAAAACTTATGTATTCGCCCAGATTTACCAGGGGCCAATCGGTGCCATACATGAGCTTGTCCCAGCAGTTTATCGAAGAAGTCCATGCTTTCAGCAAAAAGACATATTCGGAGTAATCCTTCAGATATTGCTTGAGGTCTACTCTGCCTTCAATCAGACCGGACAGATCCGCAGAAACATTGGGATTTTTCTCCACCACTGCTGCGGCAGTTTCCAAAAAAGGATTTCCGAAGTGGCACATTACAAAATCGGTTTTGGGGTGGTCGGCGGCTACTTCGTCCAGCTCCATAGGATGACAATATTTGAGGTGCGCCCGCGGATGCGCGGTAATCCCCATGTGCACGGCTACCGGTTTGTTATACTGCGCGGCCAGCTCGTAGATGGGCTCGTATGTTTTGTCGGAAAGGGACAGCTTGTTATATCCGGGGTAAAGCTTCACGCCGCAGCAGTTTTCCCGGCGCAGATTTTTCTCTACACTGTCTGCAAAATCCGGCAAAGCGGAGTTTTCTCCAATCATAAAAGAGCTGTCGAGCCCGATACAGTAGTGAAACATATCCTCGGGATAATTGTGATATTCCGTTTCCAAAGAGTGGTTGCCCATAACCACCGAGTGTACCATGCCGAGCGTCTCGTACATTTCCCGCAGATGCTCGATGCTGTTGATATGACCGGCACGCTGCGTCATTTGATCTACGTTGGGGTCTTCGGGCGGGAAAAGATGGATATGCGCATCAATGATTTTCATGCAGAGCCCTCCGTTTGCGTTTCCGACAATACTGCCTTTGTTTTTTGATTATTATATTATGAAACAAGAGAATTTTCAACGAGGTAAAATAAAGATGCCGCTGTGCTGCGGCATAATGTAAATGATCCGCGAAACGGACAGGCCAATGTATTCGCCCTGGCGTTTCACCGGAAACGACATTTTATAAAAAACGTGAAAAGAGAGCGGAAAAGAACAAAAGGGAGGACAATTTTCGTCAGAAAATTGTCCTCCCTTTATGGGAACTGACCCTAATTTTAATACAAATGCACCCCCTTTTGAGGTTAGGGGGTGCAAAATCATTTTAGGGAGTGCATTTTACGCCGAAGGGGGGTGCAATCAGGCTTGGGGGATGCAAAGAACAATGCCTAATTCCTGCGCCAGCTCTTCAAGGTGAGTTAAGTGACCTTTGTTGGCACAGTATGTCGTTACATATCCATTTTCAGTCGCAATAATGGTTTCGGTTTCATTCGTTTT
>JAZSCY010000303.1:0-4283 GCA_045530875.1 Eubacteriales bacterium | reverse complement strand
TAGAACAATCCCTCAGTCAGCTTCGCTGACAGCTCCCTTTACACAAGGGAGCCTTTTTTGTTCACCTATGACTTGCCAACTTTACTGACAAGCACTGCTTTTGTAGACACAAAAGCAAAATACGGCATACCTCTTTCGAGATACACCGTATTTTGAAAACTGTCCTTTAGAGTAAAACCCTATGTGCGGCATCTTTTTTTGCTCCAAATCAACAAAATCCTCCCCTGGGATGCGACAGCATTTTTGCGCCCCGGGGGATATAATGATACCAGCGAGGAGGGGATGTATGGAGACGGTTTTGTATGCCGATGTGTTGTTTCTGATCAATTTCAGTATGGATTATTTGGCCCTCTTTGCCGCCGCCCGGCTTTTGGCTCTGCCCGCAAAAACGGGAAGAATGCTGATGGGTGCCGTGTTGGGCGGTGTGTACGGCGTGCTGGCCACGGTATATTCCTGGCAGGGGATTTTCGGCGCTCTCGCTGCCTTTGCCGTGTCTTGCGCCATGGTGTGGATCGCTGTCGGCCTGCCGGACAGTGTTGGCGGATTTCTGCGGGCGGTGTTTTCCGTATGGGGAATCGGTGCCCTGATCGGTGGAATTATGACCCTCATCGGCGGATCCTTTCATGGTACGGCCGCCTATGTCTCCTATATGGAATATCCGGCGGTGATTGCGGCGGTGGTGGTGTTTGTGCGGATGCTTTTGCGGCGGGGTGGCCGGGGATTTGCGGAAATATCCTTTTCCTACGGGGAAAATATCTATTCCGGCCGCGCTCTGGTGGACAGCGGCAATCTTCTCACGGATCCCACCAGCGGATTGCCAGTAGTGTTGATCCGGGCATCGGACGCGCGCACCTTTGCCGGGGGTGAGGTGGACGGAAAATTTGCCGGCGTTTTCGGGGAAAGCATGGGCCTGTCACCGGGCGTGCGTGCTGTGCCTGTTCATGGCGTGGACGGCTGCCGGATTCTGTACGGATTTCTTTGCCCGGAGATGCGTGTGCAAAAAGGAAAGCGCTCTCTGCGGCGCAGTGCGGTGATCTGTGTGGATCGCTCGACCAAGGATTTTGGCGGATGCGGTGCGCTGCTTCCCGCCTCTCTACTGTAATATATATAAGGAGAAATACGAATGAAAATGAAGCATCGTCTGTCCCTGTGGGAAACGGTAGGAATATGGATCGCGCGGATCATCGCCCAGTGCCGCACCAGCGGAGAGAACGGCATTTTTTACATAAACGGCCCCGACGTGCTTCCCCCGCCACTGAGTGCGGAGGAGGAAGCGGAGGCCATTTCCCGTTTGGGATGGGATGAGGGGGCGGTGTCCTCCCTGATCGAGCATAATTTGCGGCTGGTGGTGTATATCGCCCGGAAATTCGAAAACACGGGCATCGGCCTGGAGGATCTGATCTCCATCGGTACCATCGGGCTGATCAAGGCCATCCGCACCTACCGGGCGGAGAAGAACATCAAACTGGCCACCTATGCCTCCCGCTGTATTGAGAACGAGATCCTCATGTTCATCCGCAAAACGTCGGTTTTGCGGGGGGAGGTGTCCATCGATGAGCCGCTGAACACGGATTGGGACGGAAATGAATTGCTTTTGTCCGACGTGATCGGTACGGATGAGGATTCCGTCAGCCGGGATATTGAAAAAAGCGAGGATGAGAAAACCATCCGTGCCGCCATCGCGGAATTGGAGCCACGGGAGCGGATGATCATCGAATTGCGCTACGGTTTCGGGGGTGCTCCTGAGCGTACCCAGAAGGATGTGGCGGATATGCTGGGAATCTCGCAATCCTACATCTCCCGGCTGGAGAAAAAAATCATTCTGCGGCTCAAAGAAAAAATCGAAACAAAAATTTGAAAAAAATCAAAAAAGGTCTTGATTTGTCCGGGAAGATGTGATATAATCCATGACATATGAATATCTGTAGAGAGAGGTGTAACAATGAAAAGTGGAATTCATCCGGAATATAAAGAAGTAACGGTTCGCTGCGCTTGCGGTGAGACTGTTGTAACCCGCTCGACAAAATGCGATGCGAACGGCGAGCTGCGTGTGGACATTTGCTCCAAGTGCCATCCGTTTTTCACCGGTAAGCAGAAATTTGTGGATGTGGGCGGACGCGTAGACAAGTTCAAGAAGCGTCTTGCTATGTCCGGCAAATAATCAGACAGTTTTGTTCGGAATCGGATAAGAAGCGGGAGTTCCTCGTCTTCTTATCCGTTTTTTCGTTGTGGAGGTATCGATGAATAAGAATCTGTTTTTCGATGATACGCGCGCATTGCCCCGTGCGGTAGGATGCGCTGTTTATCCCCAGGGCGGGGAGGAGGAATGCATGGTATCCCTGGCCGAGGTGGGCCGCCTTTTGGATACGGCCGGCGCCGAGATGGTGGCCACCGTTACCCAGATGCGGGACAAGCCGGACGGTGTTACCTGCATCGGCAGCGGCAAGCTGAAGGAGTTGTCCGATCTCTGCCTGGCGGAGGACGTGTCTGTCGTGGTATTTGACTGCGAATTGTCCCCCTCCCAGATCCGCACCATTGAGGAGCGGATGGAGGCGGATGTGGACGTGTTGGACCGCAGTATGCTGATTCTGGATATTTTTGCCCGTCATGCCTCTACCTCCGAGGGACGATTGCAGGTGGAATTGGCTCAGCTTCGGTATACAGCGCCCCGCCTGGCCGGCAAGGGCACAGAGATGTCCCGTCTCGGCGGCGGTATCGGTACCCGTGGCCCGGGTGAGACGAAACTGGAGATCGACCGACGCCGCATCAAATCCCGCATCCGTATGCTGGAGGAGGAGCTCGAGAAGGTGGAATCCTCCCGTGCCACCATGCGTGCCGCCAGAGATCGATCCGGCTTGGTGCGATGTGCCATCGTCGGCTATACCAACGCGGGCAAATCCACCCTTTTGAACACCCTCACCGGCGCGGGCATTCTGGCGGAGGACAAGCTGTTTGCCACCCTGGATCCCACCACCCGGCAGTATGTGCTGCCGTCGGGGATGAAGATCCTTCTGACGGATACCGTCGGATTTATCCGCAATCTGCCCCATCACCTGATCAAAGCGTTCCGTTCCACCTTGGAGGAGGCGGCTCTGGCCGATGTGATCCTCCATGTGTGCGATGCATCCGGGTCGGAGTTTGCCGATGAACTCCGGATCACCGACAATCTGCTGACGGAATTGGGCGCATCGGGCAAGCCGGTGCTGCTTGTGTTCAATAAATGCGACCTCATCGCCGACCGGGAGCAGAAAATGCTGCTCCAGCGCATCGCCGATCAGAACGGATGCGAGGCGGTGTTCATTTCCGCCAAAACCGGCGAAGGCATGGACGAATTTACGGAAAAACTGGAAAAGATCGCCTCCGAGGGCCGGTGCCGCGCGGAATTTTTGATTCCCTATGCGGACGGCGGTGCGGTGAATCTGCTTCACGCCCTGGCACATGATGTGCAGATGGAGTATGCGGATGACGGCGTCCGTGTGAGCGCCACAGTGGATGCCAAAACCAAGGGCAAACTGCGGGAGTATCTGGTGGTGCCGGAGCCGGTTGTGTGCGATGAAGAGGAGGAATGGTGATGGCAGAGAACGAAAAGATTGCCCGTCTGGCTCTGGCCAAGCGTGCATCGGCGGAGATGATCGAGCGAAAATCTTTGTTCATCGGTACGGCCGCCCCGGTTGCCAGCGAGGCAGAGGCGCGGGAATTGATCGAGGAAATGCGCCGCAAATACCACGACGCTACCCATAATGTGTATGCCTATCAGCTGTCCGGCGGTGCCATCGCCCGGTATTCCGACGACGGTGAGCCCCAGGGAACGGCGGGCATCCCCGTTCTGAATATTGTGAAGATGTCCGGCGTCAGCGATCTGTGCGTGGTGGTCACCCGCTATTTCGGCGGGATTCTTTTGGGCGCGGGCGGTCTGGTCCGGGCCTATGCCGCCTCGGCCAAGTTGGCCATTGAGGCTGCCGGCATTGTTGTTATGACGGATTTTGCCATTTTGCGCATCCGCTGCAGTTATTCCGAATATCAGAAGATCACCGCCGCGCTTCCCAAATGGGGCGTCACGGAGGACGATACCCAGTATGACGATGCCGTGACCGTGACGGTGGGCGTGGAAAGTACCCGCGCCGAGGCGCTGATGCAGTCTTTGTCGGAAATGACCAACGGACGTGTCAGTGCGCAGATCGTGGGACATGAAGAGCGTCCCTGTAGGCAAAATTCGTGATCTCATTCGTCGAAAAAAGTAAAAATGAGATTTTTTGCGTATATTATATGTACAATACATATTT
>JAZSCY010000145.1:0-4529 GCA_045530875.1 Eubacteriales bacterium | reverse complement strand
GGTTAATGACACCACAGTTACGAAGAGCGATACGCTTCTGTTTCTTGTAGAACTGAGTCTCAGACAAAGATGCAACAACATCCTCTGCCTTCTTATCGTCAGCAGCATCGTTATAAACGAGGCGATCAACGATACGGCCCTTCAGAAGATGCTCCTCAACGATTTCAGGAATATCTTCCGGGGTAACACGGCTGTAGAAGGTTCCCTCGGGGTACACGATCATGATCGGGCCGAGTGCGCACAGACCAAAACAACCAGTCTGAACGATCTTGATCTCGTTTTCAAGGCCCTTCGCCTGAAGCTCGCCTTCAAGCTTGGTGAAAAGTGCCTGGCTACCGGAAGAAGTACAACCGGTACCGCCGCAAATCAAAACATGTGAACGAAACATTTCATCGATCCTCCTGTGGAATTACTGCTTTGCCGCGCCAATGGTGTACTCTGCGATAACGGCGCCGCCTTTAATATGCTTTTCGACAACCTCAGCTGCCTTTTCAGGGGTCATTTTAACGTATGTAACCTTCTCCTTGTCCTTTTCAAACACCTCAACAACAGGCTCATACTGGCAAATGCCGATGCAGCCGGTCTGAGTAACGGAGATGGAATCGGACAAACCTGCAGCGGAGATAGCCTCAACAAAAGCATTGAGCACAGGTCTTGCGCCGGCTGCGATACCGCAGGTAGCCATACCGACTACGATACGGGTTTCGCCGCTGCCTTTACGTACGGCAATCTTGTCCTGCATTTTGGCTTTGATCGCCAAGAGTTCTTCAACAGACTTCATAACTGGTGGATCCTTTCCTGAATATATAAATTATTTTAATAACTGGTATTGTTCCCGCAGGTTTCCGTCGATCCACATAAGGATCTCCGGCTCTGCCAGGGATATATCCTGACCAAGCACCGCGCGAAGCTCGGCACAGGCAAGGCTTACACTTCCCTTTTCTGTCTGATGCGTATACACGAAATCAACATCGGGGCTTCCCTGTATCAACGTAGTCACCGAACTGATCAGATCGCCAAGGGGAACGAAATCGATATGAGTTCGTCCAAACCGGCCGTGAATCCTGGTCCCGTGATCCGTTGTATCTGCGGTTTGCTGCTTTGATTCGATCTCCACAAAGCCGCCGGTCATCTCAGCAAGCATGGTGAGAAACGGGATTCCCAATCCCACCTTGCGTGTCGTTCTCGTGGTAAAGAACGGATCCCGCAACTTCCGCACCTGCTCCTCCGACATGCCGCATCCGTTATCCGTTACCGTAAAGTCGAGCCACTCGCCTTTCTCAATAATCTCTATGGAGATGTTGGAAGCACCGGCGCGCACGGAATTCATGGTTATGTCTAAAACATACAGTGAAAAATCTTCCATAAACTCCTCCGTTATGCACCTGTGCGGCGAAGATGCTCGAAAAGCTTTTCAGTAACCAAGCGGGACGAATAGGGCTCATCCTCCAAAAGAAAACTGTTCTCTGCTTCGGAGATGGCGCCCAACTCATGGGCATCCGAGGACACCACACGTGTCAGATCCTTAATATGCGGATAATTTTCCACATACGCATCCACGGATTCAGCGTCATGCAACTCAAACGCGGTAAACGGCGGATCATTCGGGAATCCACCGAGCACGGATACCATACCGTTGGAAGTCCGATCGATATGAGCAGGATAAGCAATACCTCCGCACTGAGCGGCGAATTCGTATGCCTCCTCAATCGATATGGTGGTAGCGTTGATCAACAGATCCGCTTCCTCCTCCAGCACCGTATCCTCCGCATCCATTACATACTGATGGCCGAAGATCGCAGGCTTGTTTTTGATGCGGATGCGGCGTGCATCCACAATTTCCTGAAAAGCAGATGCCGCATCCAATGTGGGAAACAGACAGATAATATGTACATCCTCCGATGTAGTCAGCTCCATTCCGGCGATGGGTATCAGTCCGTAGCTTTTCGCCGCCTGAAAGAAAGCGGGACAGTTACGGGTGGTATTATGATCCGTCAGAGCAACGATTTGCAGTCCATTCAAGGCGGCCATGCCAGCGATGTTGGCCGGTGTGGCATCATCCTCCGCGCAGGGCGATAGGCATGAGTGAATGTGCAAATCATAGAAATAGCGGTTCATTGCGCTGCATCCGTGCACTTTGCGATGCAAACACACAGATCATACGCACTCATACCGGAAGAATAGATCGCAATTCCCTTTTGATTGGCTGCTTCGTAGACATCCTGAGTCAGAACGACATTTTCCGCCAAGATTACAGCGGAAGCCTCCGTAAGACTGGCCACGGCAACCACATTGATGTTGTTCATAATGGTGATCCAGAGATTGCCTGCCTGCACATGGCTCATGGCGCGGCTCAAAAGATCTCCCACATAAACGCCATCAAAAGTGTCGGCGGTCGGACCGCAGATGTGTTTCAGAGAAACGGCCTCGGAAAAATCAGAAAGATGCATAATATCCTCCCAAAGGAAGCTTAATTGTTTTTCTTGTAATTCAGTGGTTTCAAAGCCTCTTCCGCGGCTTTTTCTTTGTGTTGCTCCAGATAATCGTGGAACAGAGCACGCATAATCACCGTACATTCATCCGCATTGGTTTCACCTTTAATGATATCCTCAGCGAATGCGGTACAGGTGGGAGCACCGCACGAACCGCAATCCGTTCCGGGCAGCGCGCGGCAGATCTCTTCAATATCGTGAAGCATCTGCATCGCCTTGGCTCTGTCCTCGGCAAGCTTTGCATTTGGCTCGTAGGAAAGTGCTGACGTGCGCAGTGAATCCTCCGGGATTGTATTATCAACCGGACGGTTCGGGGAAACAGGCAGATACCGCTTCAGATTCTGCAGTCTTGCCTGGGCGATATAGGGGTTGGCCACTGTCATGGCACCGCCAACGCATCCGCCGTTGCAGGCATTCAGTTCCACATAATCCAGATTGTTGATGTCCTCATTGTCGATCTGCTCCAGAACGCGGATGCAGTTCTCGATTCCATCAGCCGCCAGATATCTGTGGTTGAACGTTGCTGTGGCTTCGCCGCCTGTGGATGCCCAGCCAATGCCCACCATGCCGGATTCAGTGGCAGTTGTGGGAACATTTTCGGCTTTCATAACATCCAGCAACCGGAAATAGGCGTCACGGACGGAGATTACGTGATCTATCAGCTTTTCCTCACCGGAGAAGCCGTTTTTCACGTAACTCACCTTTGCCGGACAGGGGGAAATGAAGAACACGCCAATATCCTCAGAGGATAACTCCGGATGCTCTTCAAGCGCTTTTTTACGCGCCATTTTTGCGGCCACATCCACTGGCGGAAGCAGCGGAATAACGTGATCGCAAAGGAAGGGATAATTCATACTGATGATCCGCATAATTGCGGGGCAGGCAGAGCTGATGACCGGTTTCGGTACGTCGGGATTGTTCAAATACAGCCTTGTGTACGCAGAAACGATTTCAGCAGCCTTTGCAACCTCGAACACATCATCGAATCCGATCGCATAGAGACCGGAAATAACGTATCCGATATCATCCAGATTGTCAAACTGACCATACAAGGACGGCGCAGGAAGCGCGATCTTATACTTGTATTGATCCATCTGCTTAAAGGAATCATGGATTGCTTTTTTTGCTTTATGAGGGCACACACGTATGCACTCGCCGCAGTCGATGCAGCGTTTGGGATTGATTACCGCATGACCGTCGCGAATACGAATTGCTTCGGTAGGACAGCGTTTCAAGCAGGTAGTGCATCCTTTGCACTTGCTCCCATCAAGCGAAACGGAATGCTTGTATGTACTCAAGACAGCACCTCGCCTTTCAAGCGGCGCACCTATCACAACTCAATCAATAGTTACCTCGCATAGTATTGGTTGTGCCAACGCCGATTTCAGTGTCAATTTGCATGTGATCAGTATACTTTTTCATGTTTGGCAGTCCCATACCGGCACCGAATCCCAAAGCACGAATGTTGTCGCTTGCCGTAGAGTAACCTTCCTGCATGGCCTTGTCAATGTCCGGGATGCCGGGTCCCTTATCCGCAAGGATAATTTCAATGGCATCTTCCCCAACAATGACATCCGCTGTTCCGCCGTGTGCATGAATGACCATATTGATCTCGCCCTCATACATGGCGATGGACACGCGGCGCATCACGTCCGGTGAAAAACCGAGCTGTCTCAACTTTTTCTTCACCATAACGGAAGCCTCACCGGCCGAGGAAAAATTCTCTCCGTCAACATCAAAGTGGAAACGGATAGGCTCAGACATGACTGTCACCTACATTGCCGCGCAAACCGGAATAATACAACTGGCCGCAGGCTTCGTAAGCACGCATGGGAGAACACATGACGACTATTCCGCATTCGCGGGCAAGCTCCACCATTTCCTCCGTGGGTTCTTTATCACGGACAAAGACCACACAGACCATATCCATCATGCTGGCAGTACGGATTACCTGAGAGTTGATCAGGCCGGTCAGCAAAACACCTTGATCTTTAACATATGCTAAAACGTCGCTCATCATATCGCTGCAGCAAGCGG
>JAZSCY010000062.1:0-2041 GCA_045530875.1 Eubacteriales bacterium | reverse complement strand
ACAGATCCAGCACGGGCAAGGAGTAATACCGCGCCACCTCTTTGATGATATCCACATAATCCACCAGGCGGCAACCGTTGTGGTTGGGAACATCCTCGTTTGCGCGGTGGATGGGCGTCAGAAACACGATAGTGGACGTGGGATACTTCTCGATCAGGCTGCACATCAAAGTATGGCAAGCGCCGTAAAAAGTATCCGGGGTCCGGTCGGCAAAGGTACCCATGGGCGCGTCGCCGTGGCCAAAATCATTGGTACCGCCGAACACCACGATCAGATCCGCGTCGGGATCCATTCCCTCCACGCGGGAACAGAAATCCTGATCCCATTTCGCGTTGGAAGGAGTATGCTGGCGGGCAAAGCGGGTGCCGCCGATGCCGTAGTTGCGGGCAACAGCCAATCCCTGCTCCCTCTCCAGCATGCTGGGATAGCGGAACTCGGGGGCAGACGATCCTGTGCCGAAGGTAATACTGTCACCAAGGAAATTCACTTTCAATCCTTCAAGCTTCATAACGATTCACTCCAAATCAATAATATCCACCGGGATAGATTTTGCCAGGGATGCGTTTTTGTACCGCTTGTCGTCGCTCACATCCCGATACACCTTTACATACGGCGGGATGGGGGCCTGCGTATCTTCATCCGGCAACTCGATCTCCAGAACGGCTCGATCGGACCAGAAGGGATACACGTCGATCTCACAGACGAATCCCTCATGGGGAATGCGGTATCTCGTTTTTCTGACAGGATTGCGGTCGGGATCGGCCCGGGTAAGCAAATCCTCATATTCCGCATAGGTGAGATCCCGCTCCTCCTCAAAAGCGCTCAGATCGCTGAGGCGTCGCTTGCACGTGTACACAAAGCGCACCGTATCCTCCTCCACGATCCGGCGGACGCGGGCAGTTTCCCCGCTTTCAGATGTCAGGTAAGTCTGGGTGATCTCCCAGATGCGCGCGCCCTCCATCTTTCGCAACAGCTCCGTGTCGGGATAGGCGATCAGATATTTCCGTTCAATCTCAACGGGACAACCGGCCATACTCCAGTCCTCGCTTGACATTTAAGATATTGCGACCACTTCCGGGTCGGGACGGGTGGTGAAATCCACACGGGTGGCCACCAGAACGGGGCCTTCCTGACCGTAGAGCTTGTTGTATTCCACGGACACTTTGGCGGTGACGATGACCCAATCCCGCGCTTTGAGGGAGGTGCTCCGCTTCCATTTGCAGATCAGGCCGCCAAACTGGATATCGTCCGCACAGCAGGTCATGATGTGGCGTCCCACCGCCATGGTATTGGGCGGGAACTGGCCGTCGATGGCCACGATGGCCTTGAAGCGCACCGTTTTCGTATCGTATTTCAGCATGTCCTCCATCAGATCCTGATACCAGAGGGCATAATCGTTGTCGGCGATTTCGATCACGTCCGCATTCAGATCGAAGGGCAGCGGATCCTCGATATCGTCCGCCTCGGCCCGGCCGTCGGTGTAATCGTATTCGATATTGGCGCGGCGGCTGATTCCCCGCACCAGCTTATGCAGGGGCATCTTATCCGTATCGTCCGTAACGCGGTTGAACACCACCAGATCGCAGGACTGAAGCTTGTCCACCACCAGCGAGCGCATATTGGCGTTATAGTTCAAAATCGTGGTGGCATCGGCGGCAAAGATCTCCTGGTACACCATCCAATTCTCCGGCAATGCCCGGAAGAAATCCGCCAACTGCCACATGCCGTTATACTCGACGATCACCCGCTCAATTCCGTACTTTTTCTCAAAAGCAGACAGCGTCTGGGGGGTCAGATCCTCGACAGAATCGATGACTTCCACCCAGGTATTCTCGGACGCGAACTCACTGGGATCGTATTCCTCAATTCCCTCCTCGCACAGAAGGAGCAGGGTTTTCTCCCCGGCACTGAATCCCGGATCGGCCAGTGCCTGGGCAATCATGGTCGTTTTCCCCGCCTCCAGAAAGCCGGAAAACAAATAAATCGGAATTTCTCTCATGGTATTTCCCCGCATGATTTACGCGATGCCGAACAGCTTCGC
>JAZSCY010000194.1:0-3331 GCA_045530875.1 Eubacteriales bacterium | reverse complement strand
ATCCAAAAGGCCTCGGGGAGGCGGTTGGGTTTCTTACCAAACCAACGCAGTTCTGCAAAGTCCGCACGCTCGATCAGCCATATCTCGGGAAGACCCGCAAAAAGACGGATCTCATCGTCAAACGTCATTCGGAATACGGTGGTATCACCATCCTGCCATGCGCCTGTGACCTGCGGCTCAAAGATACCGCCCCGATAATCAGGCAGACCGACTTTTGTGAAATCCCAATGGGACCACTCACATTGCAGCCGCAGGTATTCTTCGCGGAATCGCTCATAATCCGTTCGGTCAAACAACTGATAGGAGATCTCCGCATGCGGCTGTCTGTCAACAGGCTGCATATTGGTAATATCCGGCATCTGAACGGCAAGTGTTTCCGATAAATCGACATCCAGCAGTTCTGCGGCACGGTATACATATTCGCGCTGCTCTGCCCATGATTTTTCGATGACCGATTTTTCGTCACAAGCTGCAATTTCTCCGTGAAGCCAATGTGTTTCATCGCGGAAATGCGTTTTTTGATCCATGCCCCATGTATGTTCGGGCACCATCAAAAGGCTGCTGCTAAGATCGGTATCTGCAAAGGAATCCCGTCTGCGCAAAATCTCGCGGAATGCACGGGTTTTGGTCGGATCGGTGCCCACTCCGTGGATCCAGCTGTCACCGATCTCGCCCTCCACAACAGGCAATTCCTTCCCGCGAAGAACCGCAGCGGCATCGTCAAGCGTCGCCGCTTCAATCGCTGCATCAGGATATTTTTCTCGCAGAGAATCATAGATCCCCTGCAGTTGTTCTCCTCCCTGCGGTCCGTGATTGTCTCCGGTAAAGCCGAATACCAGCGCGGTGTCACCGATCTCACACGGTTCACCATAATCACGGCTGTAGATGACGGCAATGCTTTTATCTCCGTGCTTCCAGCGAAACACCTCGGGCACATCGGGAACGGGTGTCGCGGGATTGACCCCGATATGCAGCAGTTCCACCCCGCGGTCGGCAAGCAAAGGGACAATCCCAACAGTATGTCCGGGGACATCCGTCATTTTGGCAGCGATGGTCTTTCTGCCATATCGGGCATCCAACGCCGCGGCAATATCCAAACCTGCGGAAAACAGAGCCGGATTCATATACTCTGTGTGTGTTGTAAACGGCAGTGCATGCCATGCAATCAGACCGTCGCGGATTGCCGCATCAAGTGTACCGTCATCCTGCTTGAGTGCTTCGCAGATCAGCCATGAGCCTGTCGTCCAGACAAATCGGTGATCGGTATGCTCGTTTTCCCGTGCGACACGGACTGCGGCAGGTAAATATTCTTGCAGGTATTTTTCGCGCACACAGGATGCATAATCGGTAAATCCGATATCCAGGTGCGTTTTGAAAATGAGAAGTACTTTTCGTATCATATTGGGTTTCCTTTGTGTATGTTCAAAAGGGTATACCGCAGATCAACATGGTCTTGCACCAAACTGCAAAGTTCCATGCGTTTCGTTATTCGCATTCCCTCTCCGCAGTTTTCCCTCCCGATAGCCTATATCCAGTTTCCTGTCAGTATTTGTATTTATATCCTATTCCGCAGCCGCAGAACATCATAAAGACATACAGATTAAGATGTCATTATAATGATATCATCTTTTATTTCGCAAAACAAGCGTAATATTTGCTTTATTTAGCACAAAATTTGCATTTACTTGACAATAAGCCCTGTCTGTTGTATAATTTATCTTGAGTAATATTCATGCTGGCGTAAAACCGGGAGGTGACACGATGCTTACCGAAGACGAACTCAACATCTATTCACGTATGCCTATCAGTTCATGGAAATCAACCTTCGGCAATCCTGATATTTCCGAGCCAAACTGGAATAAAACCGAAAAAACCGATACCGTTCGTATGGTGTTCCAATCACACATGCATAATGAAATTGAGATACATCAGATATGCAGCGGCACGCTGTTTGTTGAAGTAAACGGAAAATCATATGTGCTGACCGAAGGAGATGTTCTGATCATCAATCCGTATGAACTTCATCAGGGAGAAATCCCGATTGAAGGAATTACCTCTTATGCACATGTCGTCATTGACCCGTGGTATTTTACGGTATGCTGTGGTATGGCAGGTGAAGATATCCGCCGTCTCAGCGCAGGTGAACTGCAGTTCCCCAATGTCATCGATGCATCATCACCGCTTGCCGCAGAAATTAAGACCATCCTTGATGACGTTCATGCCGCATATCAAGATGCAATCCGCGGAAGTTCCGGCGAGGATTGTATGCTTGCGGCTGTTACCATTCGCCTTCTCGGAACGCTTCTGAGAAAACTTCCCGTTTTGAAGGGCGGAGAAACCGTTGAGCGGAGAATCCAGTTTATTCACGCAATCCAATTGTATGTACAGCAATATTTCCGAACCAATCTGACAACAGAAAAAATTGCCGCCGATCTCGGATACAATAAAAGTTATTTCTGCAAGTTATTCAAGCAGAATCTCGGAATGTCATTTATGCAGTATGTGAATGAATACCGAATACGGTATGCCATTACCTGGTACAAGGGGTATCCACTGACACAGATAGCGGATGAAACCGGATTCAACGATTATAACTATTTTGCGCGTGTATTCAAAAAGCATGTCGGCATGACACCCCATGAATATTTCAAAGAAGTCTGATCTATCACAAAATGACAGCGAGCAGTAAATGCATGATTGTGTATTTACTGCTCGTTTTTGCTTTATAATTTGAAATTCGAGTACAATATCATTCCAATGCAAATATTGTACTAAATTCAGCAAATATTTCCCTTGTTTTCCGTGTGAAAAAGTGTTATCTTATATAGTAATTAAAATTATATTCCAAAGACAATATACAATCATTGTTCCTATTTTATGGAGGCAGTTATGCGATTAAGAAATCCGGATTTCATCACGCTTTACACACACGAAAATGATACGAAAACCGTTCCCGGTACACAGGCGGCACACGGTGATGCATTTGTCGATCTCACAGAAGCCGACGGCGCACTCACACTCAGACTGACCGCAGATCAGACACCTGTACGGTACATCAGACTCCGCTTCAATTTTACGGAAGCGGAGAAAAGACAGGACAGTATTAAGATTTTCGGAGATACCTACGAACGCAGCTACGGAGATCTGCACTGGGAAGGAATCGTCCCCGAGCGAATGATGCCCTGGTATTTGCTGGTATCAAACGGCAGCGACAGAAATCCAGACTGCAAGGGCAGATATACAGAAGGTTTCGGTGTTAAGGTGCAGCCGAACGCATTTGTCACATGGCAATACGATAGTGCCGGTTTGACTATGTGGGCAGATGTCCGAT
>JAZSCY010000079.1:0-1780 GCA_045530875.1 Eubacteriales bacterium | reverse complement strand
AGATCTGCCCAGGGAGCAGCCGCTTCTTGGACAGAGAGGGAATAGTTGCGGGAGGAGGTGAGTGTGGCCACGTCCGCCAGATCGATGGATCCGTCGCCGTTGAGATCCCCGGCGATGGGTTGAATCGCGGCTACGCTTTCTGTGAATTCACTCAAATCCACATCCGCATTTCCCACCGGGATGCCGGTGACAGTGAAGGGAAGATGTCCCGGCTTCCGGCACACCAAATCGTAAGTGCCGGGGGCAATACCGTCCAGAGAGAAGGTTTGATTGCCATCGGCGGCTTCGGCCACCGCTGTATATTTTACCGTATCCCCTTGCTTCAGCTGAATGGTGGCTGCCGCTCCGGGATAGGCGGAGGCAATCTCGCCCCGGACAGAGGACTTGTTTGCAGAAAAATCGTTTAGCACAAACACGCCGTCGTGATTGGTGTCAGAGGTCGTCAGCCAGCAGTTGGTGTTGAAGTACAGCTTACCGTTATCGGAAATTCCGCAGTCCTCCATCTCAAAGGCGCGGGGATAGTCGGAGCTTTCAATATAGATAATCAAATCCGGTTCCGGCTGCAGAGTTCCGGGTGCTTTGGTGAGATCGAATCCGAGAATCAGGCTTTGATGAACGGTTGCGATATCATAGCATCCGGCGTAGGTGGCATACAGAATTTCGCCGTGAACATCGATTCCCTGGTTGGCAAAGGGCCTGAAATCTCTTGGGGATCCGTTGATGGGCACCTGGGTGGAATCCAGATAGCATTTGATGGTTACGGGGATATTACCGGATGTGGCCCGAAACGAAATTGAGCCTGTGGAGATGGTTGTGTGACTCCATTTAAACATAAAAGTGACGGTTTCGGAATTGATTTTGTAAACAGCCATGCCGGAGGGATTGAATTTTCCGCCGTTGTAACTCAATGTGTAGCGGGCGCGCTGATACAGGGTATCGTCCTGGATCTCAAATACAACGATACAGCCGGTTTCGGTGTCGCTGGCAGATGCCAGAACAAACAAGTACTCTTTGCCGTCCACAACCGCGTCATCCATATCGTTGGCATGCCCCAGGTTGGTGAAGGACGTGCTTCCTGTGGTGCCGTTTTTCATCAGACAGGAGGCACCGTTGTCCCGATGCACCCGATGGATTACGGCCTGGGCATTATCGCTTTTGATCATGGCGGAATACAGATAGGTGTTTCCGGCGGCAAGGCCTTGCGTGGAGGTGCAGCTGTTTGCCTGATGCAGGGTTCTTGCGACTTGGGTATAGGCATCGTCGTACAGGATTTCGGCCGCATCGGCGGTACCGGAAATCATAAGAGTTGACAGCAACAAAAGGGCACAGATGAGATATACGGGAAGGCGCAAAGAAGCATGTTTCATAGATAAATCTCCTCTATATCCGATAGGGTCTGCATTGTTGATCCCCCCTCCCGAGAGGGAAGGGGATAAGTAAAAGAATTATAGCATGAATTTCCCGTTTTGTCATCGGTTTTCGGGAAGAAGCAGGGGATTTCACGGAATGTTTACAAAAAACAGGACTGCTGCCTGCGCAACAGTCCTGTTATGTATGGGATTATTGTTTCTTACTGCACGTCCCGTCCAACGGTGGAGAACGCTTCGAAATCCTTTTCGATCAGTGCGGGGACTGTCTTTGCCAAGCGGTTGTACGCAGACATCTTCGGCAGTTTTCCCGTATCGATGCTGCCATTGGCCTGATTGACAACACCGCTCCAGTTGCCAACGTAGCCCACGTCAAAGCACTTGCTGGCGTAGATCAGATCCAGCATGTCTGC
>JAZSCY010000157.1:0-1933 GCA_045530875.1 Eubacteriales bacterium | reverse complement strand
ACAGACCATCCACCTTCTCCGCCGCACGGCGCAGAGTGAAATACTCCGTGTAGGAATTGTCCCCGCACACCACATCCTGCGCCGCAGAACGAAGGTACAAAGGAAACATGGTTTCCAGGGCGCGGGTATTGAAAAGCATGCTGAAAATCCCCTGCAAAACAAGTGTGCAGAGGACAAAAACGATCACAGTTCTTTTGGTGCGGCTCAGCGATTTGTCCATAGTTTCGTCCGCTCCCTTACATAAATATACGGAAATACCAAGTCTATTGTATCATTTGTGTGCAAAACTGTCAAGAAGTGCTCTCTCTTTTTCCGAAACGGGCGAAAAAAACGCAAAAAATCCAGGGAGAATACACTTTGTTATAGATTTGTTAAAAATTATGTGATATAATATAATGTGGTTTTTTGTCAACACAGGATCCCGTTCTGACAAAACCGCACAGCAGAACTGTTTTTCTCGGAAAGGAGACTCATACATGCCGAGATTTATTGAAAAAATCGAAAAAATGACGCTTCCCGTCATCCCGCTTCGCGGACAGGTAGCGTTCCCGTCTATTCCCTTTAATTTTGAATTATCCCGTGAAATTTCCATCTCCGCCTGCAACACCGCCACGGAGAATGGCTCTCATATATTTCTCGTAGGACAAAAGGATATCAGCATCGAATCCCCCGAAGCAAAAGATCTGTACACCGTGGGCACCGTTGCGAAAATCCGCCAGACGCTGAAAACCTCCGACGGCCACATGCGGGTTATTGCGGAGGGTGTTTGCCGTGCCGGCGCGCTTTCCTATTTTCTGACAAACGGTCACTTCCATGCGGAAGTGATGGCAAAAACCGTTACACTGGATAAATCCACCGGCGGCGATGTAAAGACCGAGGCGCTGATGTGGGAGGCCATATCTGCGCTGGAAGCCATGGTACAGCATATTCCCGGTGCATCCGAGGATATTTTGCTGGCCGCGAAATCCGTAAAAAACCCGGGTCTTCTGGCCGATTTGATCGCATCCAACGTACTGATGCGCACCGAGGACAAGCAGGCCATTCTGGAGATCTTTGATCCTTTGAAGCGGCTGGAAAAGGTGGCCGTACTTCTGGACAAGGAAGCGGAAATTCTGCAGATGGAGGCAAAAATCCATCAAAAAGTCAGAGAGCAGATCGACGACAATCAGAGAGATTACTACCTGCGGGAGCAGATGAAGGTAATCCAGAATGAATTGGGCGGCGATCTGGGAGACGAAGTGGAGGAGTACTACGCGAAAATCGACCGGATGAATCCCCCCACCGAGGTACGGGAGAAACTTCTGAAGGAAGTGGCCCGTCTGAACAAGACCGCATTCGGTTCGCCTGAGGCATCCGTGCTCCGGACGTATCTGGACACATGCCTTGAGATTCCGTGGACAAAACTTTCTCAGGATCGGGCCGATGTCAAAGCGGCCAAGAAGATTCTCGATGCAGATCACGACGGTCTTACCAAGGTGAAGGACCGCATTCTGGAATACATTGCCGTCCGTCAGCTGGCGCCGGATCTGAAGAATCAGATTCTTTGCTTCGTGGGCCCGCCCGGAATCGGTAAAACCTCCCTGGCTGCATCCATCGCCCGCGCTATGCGTCGGCAGTATGTGCGCGTATCCTTGGGCGGTATACGGGACGAGGCCGACATCCGCGGTCACCGAAAGACCTACATCGGCGCTATGCCCGGTCGTATTGTGAATGCTTTGACCCAGGCCGGCACCCGCAATCCGCTGATCCTGCTGGACGAGATCGACAAGATGTGCTCCGATGCCCACGGCGATCCCTCCCCCGCCCTTCTGGAGGTGCTGGACCACGAGCAGAACAAGTTCTTCCGCGACCACTTCGTGGAGATGCCCTTTGATCTCTCCGACACTCTCTTCATCTGCACCGCCA
This sequence comes from Eubacteriales bacterium, assembly GCA_045530875.1. Taxonomy (GTDB): domain Bacteria; phylum Bacillota; class Clostridia; order Oscillospirales; family CAG-272; genus SIG701. The sequence continues at coordinate 28 of JAZSCY010000157.1, read as the reverse complement.
ACAGTCTGGATACCATCCCCAAGCCTCT
>JAZSCY010000344.1:0-6081 GCA_045530875.1 Eubacteriales bacterium | reverse complement strand
ACTTTTCGGTAAGTTTCGCTGCACTTTGTTTATGAGTCAAGTTTTTGCTATGGTTCGTATTTTTTATATCTTCACTGTCACCCTATCTCCGTCTTTGCTATCGACCTCAACGAGATTCCAATCGGCATGGCTCTTTTTATACCGCTTGATTTCATTAATAAATAGCGAGACTTGTTTTCTCGTCAGCCGTATTCCTTCTTTTTTCAGCTTTCTGCAAACAATTCCTGCTGTGATGCGATTGGCGATACATCCTGTGGGAAATAGAAAAACGGTACGATCATTTATGGTTATTTTCATATTTCACTCTACAAACACTTGAGCCCTGTCGCCGTCAGCACTCTCAGCCTCTACAAGATTTCCGATGGCTCCCTGCCTTACCATATTCATGATTCGGCTCAGCTCTATGTTTTTGAGTGCTTCATTTCCTGAAAACTGTGACAAATTCAGTCCGCTATCCATCGCAACCTCTATGATGGCAAAGGGAAGATTTACCCGGGCAACATCGCCATTGGCACTTGTGGCCACGATGCGGAGCATCATGTCCCCTATATCCTTCCTCTCGTTTTCGGGCAGCATTCGTACTGCGGGGGCTTCCTCTTTTTTGCCCGTAAGTAACTCGTCAACGCTTACACCGAGAATCTTTGCAAGAAGAGGAAGCAGGGATATGTCGGGACAGGTCTGGGCATTTTCCCATTTGCTTACGGCTTGAGGACTTACTCCAAGCTTTTCGGCAAGCTCATCCTGCTTCCATTCCTTTTCGCGGCGAAGAGCTGCAATTCTTGTACCTAACGTTGTGTTCATAATCAAAACTCCTTTCTTTTGATGACTAAATTATACCACCGCAAGTCTGGGTTGTGAAGATAACAACAGTTGAAAAAATCAAAATTCACTCAACCAAACAGAGGGTATTCACTCAACTGTTGGTTACTTGGAGCAGTCATGAAAAAACACGTTGTCCCCGTGTAGCCATTGCGTATTTCAACACCAAAACAAAAACCGGAAGGCGATTGCTTTCCGGTTTTATTTTCATGAAATCGATGATCGATTACAGCTTGGATCCGTTTACGGGGATACCAGGGCCCATCGTAGATGCGATTACGCAACTCTTGATATACTGACCCTTTGCGGATGCGGGCTTAGCCTTGATGATTGCGCCCATGAGAGCGTTGAAGTTCTCGGAGAGCTTCTCAACACCGAAGGATGCCTTGCCGATGGGGCAGTGGATGATGTTGGTCTTGTCCAGACGATACTCGATCTTACCGGCCTTAGCCTCCTGAACAGCACGGGCAACGTCCATAGTAACGGTGCCGGCCTTGGGGTTAGGCATCAGTCCCTTAGGACCGAGGACCTTACCCAGACGACCGATGGTACCCATCATGTCGGGGGTAGCGATAACAACGTCGAACTCGAACCAGTTCTCCTTGGTGATCTTCTCAACGAGATCAGCCTCACCTACATAGTCAGCACCAGCCTCAGCAGCTTCCTTTGCGCGATCGCCCTTAGCGAATACCAGGGTACGAACGGTCTTACCGGTACCGTTGGGGAGAACTACGGCGCCGCGAACCTGCTGGTCAGCGTGGCGGGAGTCAACACCCAGACGTACGTGGAGCTCGATGGTCTCATCGAACTTTGCCTTGGAAGTCTTGCAAACCAGATCCAGTGCCTCAAGGGGCTCGTAGAGTTTTGCCTTCTCAAGCAGCTTTACGCTGTCAATATATTTCTTTCCCTTTTTCATCTCTGCGTCCTCCTTACTCTTCCACCGTGATACCCATGGAACGGGCGGTGCCCTTCACCATGCTCATAGCTGCTTCCAGAGATGCGGCATTCAAGTCGGGCATCTTGGTCTCAGCGATCTGCTTAACCTGCTCCAGGGTCAGCTTAGCAACCTTGGTCTTGTTGGGGGTAGCAGAAGCGGTCTCGATACCGCATGCCTTCTTGATCAGAACGGCTGCGTGGGGAGTCTTGGTGATGAACGTGAAAGAACGGTCTGCGTATACAGTGATAACAACGGGAATGATCAAACCGATGTCATTCTTGGTGCGCTCGTTGAATTCCTTGGTGAAGTTGGGAATTGCGATACCGTACTGGCTGAGCGCAGGACCAACCGGCGGTGCGGGAGTAGCTTTGCCCGCCTGCAGCTGGAGTTTTACGTAACCAACGATTTTCTTTGCCATAAAAGAAATCCTCCATATGTGGTTTATGACGGAAGAATTAAGATAAAATTTTCTTCCTCCCACGATCCGGCAATTCGGTTTACCCGGGACGCCGGCTCCCGATTATTTTACCGGACTCAAGCCTTCGCCGAGCGGCGAATGTGTTTGATATCCAGGTTGATCGGCATATCACGGCCGACAGTAGACACGACAACGGTGACCTCGGAACCATCCGGGGAGATTTCGCTGAGTTTGCCGCTGTATCCGGTGAAGATACCCTCCACGATATCCACCATATCGCCGACAGCGAGTGTGGAAACCGTAGATACGGTAACATCGTCCTTGATAATGGCAGCAGCCTCCTCGTCGGTCAGGGGAACGGGTCTCGATCCCGGGCCAACGAAGCCCGTTACACCGCGGATATTGCGGACAACGTGCCAGCTTTCGTCTGTCATGACCATCTTTACGAGCACGTAAGACGGAAAGATCTTGCTTTCGATCTCGCGCTCAACGCCACCGTCCGATTCCACAATGGTCTCGACCGGAACGCGCACGTCGAAAATCAGATGGCCGAGGCCTCTGTTCTCAACGATTTTTTCAAGGTTCATCTTAACCTTGTTTTCGTAGCCGGAGTAGGTATGCGCAACATACCATCTCGGGCCGGCATTCATTTCATTGATATCGCTCACGTCTCGTCACTCCTCAGAAAAGCATGCTGAGGGCGCCGATTGCCGTGTTGAAAACGTAGTCAAGCAGGGCGATTGCTGCGCCGAGAACGATCATACCGATGAGGGAAATGGTCGTATTCTTGATAAGCGTCTTCTTAGGAGTCCACGCAATTTTCTTCAGCTCTGCCTTGGTTGTCCGGAGCCAAGCAAGAGCGCGCGAGGGCTTCTTTTCCTTTTTGGTTTTTTCGTCCTTCTTCACTGCCTTGGTTTCTTTCGCAGAAACTTCCGCAGTTTCGGGAACCTTCTTTTCGTTTTCAGCCATGGCTGGTCTCCTTCACCTAATTATTTGGATTCCTTGTGGAGAGTATGCTTGTGGCAGAAGCGGCAATACTTGTTCAGCTCAAGACGATCCGGATCGTTCTTCTTGTTCTTCATGGTATTGTAGTTGCGCTGCTTGCACTCGGTGCAAGCGAGAGTGATCTTAACTCTCATGTTGTCGGCACCTCCTGATAGTATTTATTTGGCATAACGCCGTGTACCTCCCTCATTTGCAGACGTATTTTTTCGCACGAAAAAAGAACCTCTGCGCGAGGTACGTCTATTATAGCACTCCCGGCGGGGAATGTCAAGGGATTTTTTCTGCATTTATGCTTTATTTTCAGGCTTTTTTCAAAAAAAGCCGAAGGTGCGCACCGAGGGGGGCACGCACCGACGTGGATTTTGGATTCTTCTTATTCCGGCATGGTAAATTCCATCACGGAGCGGAACATAGCGGTATGGTATGCATGGGCGCGCTCCGTCTTTTTCTGGCCCTTAAAGGCAGACATGGCAGACACACGGCGGATACAGAGGATCGAATCCTCCGGGAAAACGTGGGTGGCCGTGAAGAACTGCGAAAACTCCGTCTGACGGAAGCGGACACCGTATGCATCCAAGGCTCCCTCCGGCACGTATCCCAGCACCTCCTCCAGCTCCATCAGACCGCCGCCGGCCTTCAGCTGGGCATACAGACCGGGGTCCAGAATACAGATCACGGATTCACCCACCATGACCTCCAGCCCGAACCGTTCCAGCGCTTCGTTGTTTCCCGGATAGTCGATGATCAGATCGATGCCGTCCCGCTTGGCCTGCTCCAGCTTCTCTTCGATCTGGGCGGGATTCAGATAATTGATGCCGGTCAGCATCACGCCCTTTTCCCCGTCCTCGTTGTAATCCTCCATGATCTGGCGGAAGGAATTCTCCACTTCCCTGGCCTCGTTGGCGGTCAGAAATCCGGGGCCGGCATACATGATGTACACATCCGGCGTGTCCTTGGTGCACATCTGCAGAGTGCAGATCAAAAGAATCAAAAGGAAGACGCCAATGATGATGGTTTTCCATTTGTGGTGGTACCAATAATTCTCAAAAAAGCCCACCGGCTCCACCTCGATCTCCGGCCGTGTTTCCTTATCCAGGCCCAGTCCCCGCATAATACGGGCAGAGGCGGAGGTCAATTCTTCCCCTTGGGGATTTCTGTTCTCATCCATAACCTATCTCCTTGTGAGGCAGGCGATCACTCGCACATTTTGTATTATTGTAGCATCTTCCGGGAGGAATATCAAGCGGATTTTATGAACAGAGGCGAAAAAGCAAAAAGGAGGTGACGCACCACTCATGCGTCACCCCTGTTATTCTGCTTTTTCCGCGCGGGATTGCCGGTACGCTTCCAGAATGATCTGTTTTGCACGGGCCGCCTGTTCTTTTGTGGCATTCTCAATCCCACTCAGCGGATACGGAATGCCCAGCGCTTCGTATTTCGACACGCCCAGCGTATGATACGGCAGCACATCCAGCGCTTTTACCGAGGAAAGCCCGCCGATGAACCATCCCAGCCGGGACAGCGCATCCGGATCGTCGGTGATGCCGGGCACCACCACATGACGGATCCACACGGGAATCTTTTTCTCACTCAGATGGCATGCGAAGGCCAGAATGCCCTCGTTATCCATCCCGGTCAACGCCCGGTGGGAGGGAGGATCCATATGCTTGATATCCAGCATCACCAGATCCGTCAGCGCCAGAACCGCATCCAGCTTCCGGTTGTATTCCGAATCGCCGGGGCGGTACGTCGCGCCGGATGTATCGATGCAGGTATGAATTCCCTTTTCCTTGGCCAGGCGGAAAAATTCCAGAAGAAAATCGATCTGCACAAGGGGTTCCCCGCCGGTAACGGTGATGCCGCCATTTTTGTAGAATGCCCGATTGTGCTCGTATTCCTCAATCAGAGATTCCGCACTGCGCCGCTCACCGCCATGGATCTCCCATGTATCGGGATTGTGGCAGTATTTGCAGCGCATGGGGCATCCCTGCAGAAAGACGACAAACCGCACGCCGGGGCCGTCTACCGTGCCAAAGCTCTCCGTGGAATGAAGATAGGCATCCATATCAGATTTGTTCGTGGAAGGTACGGGAGATTACCTCGTCCTGCTGTTCCTTGGTCAGCTTCACGAAGTTTACCGCGTATCCGCTGACACGGATGGTCAGCTGGGGATAGTTTTCCGGATGCTTCTGTGCGTCCAGCAAAGTTTCCTTGGTGAACACATTTACGTTCAGATGATGGCCGCCCTTTTTGACGTAACCGTCCAGGAGCGCCACCAGATTGTCTACCTGATTTTCACTAACAGCCATTGTAAATTCCTCCTATGGAATGGGATTATTCGTCGTCCTCGTCATCCAGTCCCTCGAACAGGGTGGGAGCGTTGCAGGCACCGAGACCGCAGTCCAGATCCACATCGATGTCGCCCACAAAGATCTGCGCATCCTTGCCCAGCGCGCCGGGGATGATGGAGAAGGTATTGGAGATACCGTCCTGTGCATCGATGAAGGGCAGTTTTGCCACGGAAGCCATGGATGCCACCGCGCCGTGGGTGTCACGGCGGTGCATGGGATTCGCACCGGGAGCAATAGCCTCACCGCGCTTGCGTCCGTCGGGAGTGGATCCTGAATTCTTACCGTACACCACGTTGGAGGTGATGGTCAGAATGGACGTGGTGGGGATGGAATCGCGGTAGGTGTGATTCTTACGGATGTGCTCCATGAAGCGGTGCACGATATCGTAGGCAATATCATCCACACGGTCGTCATCGTTGCCGTACTTGGGGAAGTCGCCCTCTACTTCGTAATCCACAGCCAGGCCGTTTTCGTCACGGATGACTTTTACCTTGGCGTACTTGATAGCGGACAGAGAATCCGCCACCACAGACAAGCCGGCAATACCGGTG
>JAZSCY010000251.1:0-2671 GCA_045530875.1 Eubacteriales bacterium | reverse complement strand
CCTTTTCGTATTCCCCGAAAATTTCCTCCGGCGTCATCTTTCTGGTGCAGGGAATATCCCCGTAAAAATTATCCAAGTCGGATCGTAGCCATGTCGTTCTGTGAGCCAAGGAGTTGTCCCTCTCTATGTCTTCCTAAGACCGCTTGGCCTCCGACTTCCTTTTCGTATTCCCCGAAAATTTCCTCCGGCGTCATCTTTCTGGTGCAGGGAATATCCCCGTAAAAATTATCCGCGTGCGTGGTGCCCAAAGCGGGGATCGATGCGCCCGCCTGTGCAAAAGTCGTAGCCCACCGGGAGTGCGTGTGAGCGATGCCGCCGATGTTGGGAAAAGCCCGATACAGCGCCAGATGGGTCGGCAGATCGGAGGAGGGGGCCAGATTTCCTTCCAGCACCTTTCCGTCCATGTCCACGGCCACCATATCGTCCGGTGTCATGATATCATAATCCACCCCCGACGGTTTTATGATCACCACGCCGGCCTGGCGGATGATCTCGGAAACATTCCCCCACGTCAGCGTGATCAGCCCGCTGGTTTTCAAAAGCAAGTTGGCCTTATATACCCGCTTTTTTACTTCTTCCCACATAAAATCACCTCATGGAATTGACAAAAATTTACGACCTGCTATAATTATAGAAGAATGATCGTTTTCGCGCAAGAATTGGTGAAAGAATAGGAAAACGAGCAAATGAGGTTGGTAATATGAGCATTTCCGAGCGCCAGGGGAAGATACTGGAGATATTGAATACGCGCCATTTCATTACGGTGAGTGAATTGGCGCAGATCACGTTTACCTCTCCGTCCAGCATCCGTCGGGATCTGAGCGCCATGCAGAACGTGGGACTGGTGAAGCGTTCTCACGGCGGCGTTACCTTGCCCGATCCGCTACGGGGCGTGGCCAGTTTTTACGATCGCACCCATCAGAATATCCAGGCCAAGCGGATCGTCGCGAAGAAAGCGGCGTCTCTTTTGCATGACGGACAAAGTATTTTGATGGACAGCTCCAGCACAGCCGGGTTTCTGCTCCCCTATATTGCCAAATTGAATTACGCCACCTTGTTTACGAACAATATCCATACCGCGCTTTCCGCCATCGAGTTGGGGATCGATACCCATTGCCTGGGCGGGCACTCGGTGAACGGATCCACAGCCCTGGCCGGCACGGAAACTTATAAATCTCTCGCCGATATTCATGTGGATATCCTGTTCTTTTCCTCTCAGTCGCTGGACCGATCCGGCTGGATTTCCGATTCCACGGAGGAGGAGAACTACGTGCGGTGTCTGATGCTGCAGGCCGCGCAGAAAAAGGTGTTTTTGTGTGACAGCACGAAATTCGATACATCAGCGGTCTATAAACTTGCCAATCTGCGGGACGTGGACTGCGCCGTTTTTGATGAGCCTTTTGCCGCGCTGGAAAGCGATTGCAAAATGATTTAAAAAAAGCCGAGGCTCACCACCTCGGCTTTTTCTTATCCAATCGCATCCAGCATATTTTCAATAAAGATCCCGTACCCCTTGGCCGGATCGTTTATGAGAACATGCGTAACCGCCCCGATGATCTTCCCATCCTGTATAATCGGTGAGCCGGACACGTTCGATGTTCATTAGGGACAACAAATAAACCATTCGTTTGTTTTATAAACCTATATCCAACAATGCGGTTATGGAAAAAGAATAAATGCTATGGTATAATAGTATCACAAAGATCTTTGAAATAACTTGAAGAGGAGTGATAATAATGGAAATACAACTGTCTAAAAAACTAAAATTAATGCGTCAGAAAAATAATTCCACACAAGATGATCTTGCCCTGTTTCTCGGAATATCATCACAGGCTGTTTCAAAATGGGAACGAAACGAGGGATACCCTGACATAACGCTGCTTCCTAAAATTGCCGGATATTTCCATGTTTCCGTAGATGAACTTCTTGGTGTTGACGAAATAGCCCGACAAAACAGAATTGATGAAATTACAAAGGAATATAACAGAATCCGTCATCACGTACCACTTGATCCCAATTATCAACTCGATGAGGGGATTGAATTGATCAGAAACGCATTGAAAGAACTGCCGGGCGTATTCTTCTTCGAACAACTTCTCGCAGCAGATTTGTCGTGGAAAGGGAAGAACATATCGGATACTTCAGAAAAAACTCAACTGTTTGAAGAAGCTATTTCACTTTGCGAAGATATTCTTGCTCGGTCAACCGTGGATAGATGGCGTGACTGTGCAAAGCAGATTCTTCTTGTGATGTATGCAGATCTTGGTAAGACCGAGAAAGCACTTGAATTGGCATATCAAATGCCTACACCACGATGTACTTGTGAATATATGCTTACTTATATTTTGCGAGGAGATGATCTGAAAAATCGAAGAAAACTCAACGCCGTTATATACTATCAAATTTTCAGAGAATCCGTTTTAACTCTCAGTGAAGAAGGTCTTACAGCTCAGAATATACTGAATCAAAAAGAACTTGCGATAGCAGGAATCGGAGAAAATGAATATCTTGCTGCATTAGCGAATGTTCTTTCAGTAAAATAAATACATTTTTCCAAACAACAAAAAATGTTGTCCCTATTACCTATCAACGTACGGTTGATGTTAATAAGGGACAACATTTTGACTTTCATCTTATTATCCAATCGCATCCAGCATATTTTCAATAAAGA
>JAZSCY010000237.1:0-8254 GCA_045530875.1 Eubacteriales bacterium | reverse complement strand
TTCATCTTCGGGGAGGAGTATGACAGCGGCGGTGGCGGCATGGTGTCCACGCTGGAGGATTACATCCGTTTTGCCGATATGCTGGCTCACGGCGGTGTGGGCGAGGGCGGCGTGCGGATTCTGTCTGCGCCCACGGCGGCTCTTCTCTCCCACGGCGGGCTGAGTCCTGCCCAGGCGGCCTCCTTCAACTGGGAGGGCATGGAGGGACGGAATTACGGCTTTGGTGTCAGCATCCATCGGGATCCCGGTCTGTCCGGATCCACTTCTCCCGTGGGAGAATATGGCTGGGGCGGCGCGGCAGGCAGTGCGGTGTATATCGATCCTGCCTCCCATACGGCGGTGTTTTATGCCCAGCACGTGATGAATGCCCATGAGGAGAGGGTGATGGCGGCGCTGCGAAATGTGGTATTTGCCTGCCTCGGTGAGGATTGAGAAAGAAAAATTTCGGCTTTTCTTCGAAAAGAATAAAAAAATCCGAAAAAACCTATTGCAAAGCGTGTCCGCTTGTGATACAATAATGAAGCATCTGATTTTTTATCGATTACCATGCGAGGGGAGATTCCCCATCGCTGTATTATGAAGCCGGTGTAACCGGCGTGGAGGTTTACTATGACTGCTATGACTTTACTTGGTATCATTATTCTTCTGGTAGCCGTTGCTCTGGTTGTTACCGTTGTCCTGCAGGAAGGCAAAAACAACGGACTCTCCGGTGCGATTGCCGGCGGCAGCGCGGACACTTTCCTGGGCAAGTCCAAGGCTGCAACCAAGCAGCAGAATCTGGCTCGCCTGACCACCGTTCTGGCGGTTGCGTTTGTCGTTCTCGTTCTGGCTATGCACATCACCCATCTGGCAACTACCGAAAACTATGAGTATCAGGAACCCACGAACGTGACGGACACCGATACCGATGAGCACGATCACGACCACGACCATGCAGAGGAAGGCGAAGACGCCGGCGCTGACACGGGCGACGAGTCTGCTGAGTAATCGGGCAAAGAAATAAAGATTGCGCTTTTGGGCATACTTCCCAAGAGCGCTTTTTTTCCACATACAGGAGGATTTATATGGCATCTGAGATTTTACTGAAATGCGTCTTCAGCGACAGCGGCCGCGGCTTTGGCTTTGCGGAGGTGCTGGAGCGGGACGGATACGATGATATTTTTATTGCGCCGGAGGACACTCTTGGCGCTATGACGGGAGATACGGTGCTGGTGCACAAATTCCGTCGGGGTGAGCCCGGATTCACCAAGGGCAACGAGGGACAGATCACCAAAATCCTGGAGCGGGGCAATACAGAAGTGATCGGCACCCTCTATCTGCAGGGAATCAACGGAATCGTCCGCCCCGATAACGAAAAACTCCACACGGAGATCTCCGTACGGGGCACAGATCTGGCAGAGGCAAAGCCCGGCGATAAGGTGGCCGTGCGGATCACCGATTACGGCAAGCGCCGCCGGGGCGAGTTTATCGTTCCTCCCGAGGGATTCATCACCGCCGTGTTCGGTCGGGCCGATACCAAAGAAGCCAACTACGCCGCCATTCTCCACAAAAATGGCGTGCCCACGAAATTTACCGATGGGGCGATCTGGGAGGCGGAGGACATGGCATCCCGTCCCATCACGGAGGCGGGGCGTACCGATCTGCGCGCTTTGCCTACCCTGACCATCGACGGTGCCGACGCCAAGGATCTGGACGACGCCATTTCCCTTGAGAAATTGGATGCAGGCTGGCGCCTGTACGTTCATATCGCCGATGTATCCGAATACGTAAAGGAGGGCGGCGATGTGGACAGAGAGGCCTACGCCCGGGGAACCTCCGTCTATTTCGTGGATAAGGTGGTGCCCATGCTGCCGGTTGCCCTGTCCAACGGCTCCTGCTCTTTGAACGGAGGCGTGGATCGGTGGGCTTTGACGGCCATCATTGATCTGGACGATGGGGGCAATCCCACCGCCTACGATTTTACCAAATCCCTTATCCAGTCCGATGTGCGGGGCGTGTATACGGAGGTCAACGATCTCTTTGAAAAGGGCCGGGACTCTGCTTTTGCTCAAAAATACGCCCCGGTTCTGGATATGCTCTTCCATATGCAGACGCTGTACCGGATTTTGCGCCGCGCGGCCGATGTACGTGGCCAGTTGAATCTGGAAAGCACGGAGGCAAAAATCCTTCTCGATGACAAGGGCATCGCCGTGGATATCGTTCCCCGCCAACGGGGCGAGGCGGAGATGCTGATTGAGCAGTTCATGCTCTCGGCCAACGTAGCCGCGGCCAGCTGGCTGACGGAGCGGGGACTGCCTTGCCTGTACCGCATCCATGAGGATCCTTTGCCGGAGAAGATCCGCTCTTTTGCGGAGTTTGCCCACAATATGGATCTGGATGTGTCCGGCGTGAAGGAGGGAGTTCGTCCCCGTCGCCTGGGAGAAGTGCTTGCCGAAGCCGCCGATCGGGGGATTTCCGAGGTGGTATCCGGCGTATTGCTCCGCAGCCTGGCCAAGGCAAAGTATCACGAGAAGCCGGGCGGACATTACGGCCTGGCCCTGCCGCTGTACTGCCATTTTACCTCTCCCATCCGCCGCTATCCCGATCTGTTTGTCCATCGGGCCATCTCCCACGCCCTGGATTCCTCCAAGCGCCGCCCCGCCCATCCCGGGGAGAGCGCAAGAGTGAGCAGCGAGGCGGAGGTGCGTGCCGTCACCGCGGAGCGGCAGATCGAGGATCTGTATATGGCCCAGTATGCCGGTGCCCATGTGGGTGAGGCGTTTGAGGGCATCATTTCCTCCGTTTGCTCTTTTGGCATTTTTGTGCGGACAGAAAAGCTCTTTGAGGGACTGATCCCCGTGGAGCATCTGTTCAGCCGCCGGGATACGGTGGTGTACAACGATCGCTCCATGACCTTGCGTGCGGGCAGCCGTATCTACCGTTTGGGCGATCCCATCCGGGTGCGCATTACCCGGGCAGAGGTAGCCACCGGACGCATCGATATGGAATTGGCGGAGGGTTTTCCGAAACAGGAGCCGTTCGAAAACCGTTCCCGCCGTCCTGCCGGGGATCGGGGCAAGCGATCTCATACCTCGAATCGGCACGGAAAACGCTCCGCCCCCGACCGCCGGGGCAATCACCGAGGAAAATCTGCGAAAAACCGCCGTGGGAAATAGGGAACTTTTTCGCATACTTGCGAAAGGTCTTGATTTTCGGCGGATTTCCATTTATAATATATGTGTAGAGACTTGGCAGATTACTGCAAAGTGCAGAAAGGAATCCGTCATATGAAAATACAGTCGAAAATCCTGGCGATCTTGTGCGCCGTGGCGATCTTCATCCCCTCCCTTGTGGCGATCATTTCCTATAACAGTACCAACAAGGCGCCCGTTTCCGATAAAAACGTGCGCAGTATGTCTGTTTCGGATCTGAGCGGCACGGAGTTCTCCTTCGAAAAGGGTAAGTCTGACGGGGACGACGAGATGATCGATCTTTTCCTCGCCATGAACGAATCGGCAGAAAAGGTCAGCGGCCTGCCGGATCCTCTGGTGGGTACGCCCTTCTTCAAGGTGACCATGAACAGCGCCCAGAAAAAGGCGGATTATCAGTATTATTTCTCCACCAATGCCGATGAGGCTTACTATCTGACGGAGGGCGGCGATGCCTACCGTATCGAAAAAGCCAACGCGCAGAAGTTTATTGAGAGCCGCTACGCCCTCAGCTTGTACAGCGCGTCGGAGATCCCCGCTCTGTACGTATCCGGTCAGCCGTCCCTTCTTCCCGTGTCGGCCAGCTGGAAGTATAAGAATATCGCCGGCACCTTTGTGGACAATCCCCCTGCCGTTACCCAGAACGCACAGACCTTGTCCCTGGAGGGCGGTCTCGATCTGGTATTCTCCCTGGCTCCCGATAATTTCAATGTAAAAGTGACCGATGCCGCCACCGGCGAGGTGAAGTTCAACGATCAGTACGAGAACATCAGCGCTTTGTCCATCGACAAGAGCACCGTTTTGGCGGTGGAGATCACGGCAAAGTGGTATGAGGACAAATCCCGGGATTATTTCGGCGAGATGACGTACGTTTTCACCGCGGATATCGCCGCTCCCGCTGTGTTCTATCTGGGCGAGACGGAGATCCAGACCGGTGAGTTTACCGTTCTCTCCGCCACCAATGTAACCGATCCCTCCAAGATCAGCTTTACCTCCAGCCCGGATATCGGCTATACTCCCACCTTCTTCGTGGAGGATGGCGTGGCTGTCGGTCTGATCCCCATCCGGTGTGAGTTGAAGGCGGGCGATTACACCTTTACCGTGAAATACGGCGGTGTAACGGATACCCTCACTCTCCATGTCACCCAGCGTCCCGTCCGTTAGTTCAATTACGACGTGACGGCCGCGATTCTGAATTCCACCCGCACCGAGAAGACCATCGCGGACTTTAAGGAAGCGGTAGCGGATGCCATCACCACCGCATCGCCCACCCAGCTGTGGGAGGGCCTGTTCGCACAGCCTGTGCAGAAGAAGGGCGCGTATGACGGCGTAATCACCACCGGTTTCGGCCATCAGAGAAAGATCCTGGCCAACGGTGAGACCTACATCCACGAGGGTGTGGACTACATCACTTCCTCCGGCGCATCCGTGTTTGCGGCCAACAACGGAAAAGTCCTCTTTGCGGGATATACCGAGTTGGGCGGCAACACCGTGGTGATCGAGCACGGCTACGGCCTGAAGAGCTGGTACAGCCATCTCAGCGAGATCAAGGTAGCGGTGGGCGACACCGTGGCCAAGGCGGATGTGATCGGTATCGCCGGATCTACCGGATTTACCAAGCAGACCGGTGTTCATGCCGGTGCCACCGTATTCGATGTGCCCGTCAGCCCCTATCCGTATCAGGATGCGGAAAAGGAAGCGGACCGCGGCGTGGAGATCAAGATCGTCAAGTAAAAACAGCATAAAAAAAGCCATCGCCTTCGGGCGGTGGCTTTTTGTTGTATCTATTATGCAAGAAAGAACTGCTCCATGGCGGCATCGATCCGTGCGTGCCCCCGGGGCGTGGGATGAATACCGTCCTCGCACAGCAGATTATTGAAATCGTGGGAGGTGAGAAACGCCCTGCGCAGATCCAGAAGCGGGCAGTCCATCTCCCGGGCCAGCTGTTCCGCCATGTGACTGTAGTGCTCCTGCCAGCGGGACAGCATGGAGACATCGCCCAGCCAGGACAGGATGTTTTCGTAATTCAATCCACAGCTGATCCATCTCATGTATTTTTCCGCGTCAATGGGCACCAGCGATGCGATGACGGGGGTGGCTCCCCGGGATCTGGCATAAAGGATCATATCCCGGTAGGTGGCGAGGAAATTTTCCTCCGGCGTTTTGGGAAGAAACTGTCCATGAGGATCCGCCGATATGGCTTCCCAGAGATAATCGCAATCGTTGCCGCCGTATTCAAACAGCACCACGGTATCTTCGGGGCACGGGGACAGATGCTGGGACAGAAGCTCCGCTCCCCGCGCAACGGTAGCACCCATGCGGGCGTAATTTTTCACCGTGATCCCATTTTCGGCGAAGGATGGCAGTCTGCCCCGGCTGTACAACGTGTAGCGGCCGGAATCTGCCTGATACACCACGCCTCTCAAAACGGAATCACCGTATATTTCCAACTGTTTCATATGTGCGCCTCCCTTGGTATGGCATCAGTATATGCCATTTGTGCGGGAAGTGCAACCTACTTCGCCGCCGGGGCTCTCTACATTGGGGGAGGCGGGCGGTAGAGCGATTCGACGGGGGAGTCTACTGTGGGTAGAGAGGCAAAAAACCCTGATTTTTCAGGCGAAATCGTCTGTTGCAATTTCCCTTCGTTTGTGGTAGAATAATACAAAACATTCCATTCTACCACCAGGAGAGTCCACAATGGAGGATTTGAAACGTATTATAGCCCAAAATCTGTCCGAATTGCGGCGGGCAGCCTCCATGACGCAGATTGAGCTGGCGCAGAAGCTGAACTATTGGGACAAGGCCGTATCCAAATGGGAGCGGGGGGAGTCTGTGCCCGACGTGGCCGTTCTGAAGCAGATTGCCGATCTGTTTGGCGTAAGCGTGGATTATCTTTTGGCGGAGGAGCATGCTTCCCTGGCGCGGGAGAATATGCCCACGTCCCGCAGCCGCCGCCATGGAGTGATTACGCTATTGTCGGTGGCGCTGGTGTGGCTTCTGGCTACGATCGCTTTTGTCTGCATTGGGATCGCCGCCCCGTCCGTCCGGTGGGAATGGCTGCTGTTTCTGTATGCGGTGCCCGTTTCGTCTATCGTTTTGCTGGTGTTCAATACTTTGTGGGGAAGGCCACGCCGCAATTACGCCATCGTGTCGGTTCTGGTGTGGAGCGTACTTCTCGCTTCCTATCTTACCTATCCCCGGGGCATGATGTGGATGCTTTTGCTTCTGGGAATTCCCGCCCAGGTGATCATCTGGCTGTGGTCCCGTCTGAAAAAATGATTTTTCGCCGCACTTCGGTGCGGTTTTTTCTTTTGCTGAAAAGATTCTTTTGCTCTGGTTTTGCAATTTTGCCTCTCACTTCTTGACAAAATATTCACATTACAGTATAATTATAAGGTAAAAATGAATTTCGCCGAAAGGGTTCATGCATAATGATCAAATTACACAACGAGGGTGTCTATCTGGTGGACGGGGAGGTTCGCCCCTGTCACGATATGCCCGCTGATGAGGCACGGAAGAATACCATCGCCGCAGGCATTCTGTCATCCCACAACATTTCGGGGGATGAAAAGAATCTGAAGATAAAATTCGATGCCATGGTGTCCCACGATATCACCTACGTGGGTATTATCCAGACCGCCCGGGCATCGGGTATGAAGGAATTTCCCCTGCCCTATGCCATGACTAACTGCCACAACAGTCTGTGCGCCGTGGGCGGTACCATCAATGAGGATGACCACGTGTTCGGTTTGTCCGCCGCGAAAAAGTATGGCGGAATCTACGTGCCGGCCAATCAGTCTGTCATCCACTCCTTCGCCCGTGAGGAGTTGGCCAAGTGCGGCGGCATGATTCTCGGTTCCGACAGTCACACCCGCTACGGTGCGTTGGGTACTTTGGGCGTGGGCGAGGGCGGACCGGAATTGGCGAAGCAGCTGCTGGGGGATACCTGGGATATTCCCGCACCCGAAGTGGTGCTGGTGTACGTGACGGGCACGCCTCGCCGGGGTATCGGCCCGCACGATGTGGCCATCGCTCTTGTGGGCGCCACCTTTGAGAGCGGATTTGTGAAGAACAAGGTGCTGGAGTTTGTCGGCCCCGGCCTGCAATCCCTCAGCGCGGATTTCCGTTGCGGCATCGACGTGATGACTACGGAGACCACGTGCCTCACCTCCATCTGGGAAACCGATGAGAAGATTAAGAAGTTCTATGAAACCCACGGCCGCGGCGCAGATTATAAAGAACTGAAGCCGGGCAAGGTGGCCTATTACGATTCCATGATCGAGATCGATCTGTCCAAAATGGAATCCATGATCGCCCTGCCGTTCCATCCCTCCAACGCCTATACGATCCATGAATTCGTTGCGAACGCCGAGGAGATTCTGGCAAAGATCGAGGCGGACGCCAAGGCCAGATTCCCCAAATCGAGCCCGGATCTGATCTCCAAGGTGAAGGACGGAAAAGTCTACGCCGATCAGGGCATCATCGCCGGATGCGCCGGCGGTATCTATGAAAATATCGATGAGGCGGCGGATATCCTCCGTGGCGCCTCCTGCGGGGATGGGTATTTCTCGCTGTCTGTCTACCCCACTTCCGTTCCTGTATCCCTGGAGTTGACCCGCAACGGCGACAGCGCGGCTCTTCTGGAAGCGGGCGCGGTCATAAAACCTTCCTTCTGCGGACCTTGCTTCGGTGCGGGCGACGTGCCGTCCAACAACGGTCTGTCCCTCCGTCATACCACCCGCAATTTCCCCAACCGGGAAGGTTCCAAGCCCGGTGAGGGCCAGTTCTCCGCAGTAGCGCTGATGGACGCCCGTTCCATCGCGGCCACGGCTGCCAACGGCGGCGTGATCACGGCGGCCACGGATATCGAATACGAGCCCTGTCATCGTCCCTACTCCTTTGACTCCGGCGTGTATGAGAAGCGGGTGTACCGTGGCTACGGTCATCCCCAGCAGGATACCGAGCTGATTCTGGGACCCAACATCAAGGATTGGCCGGAGATGTTTGCGCTTAACGACAATCTGCTCGTGAAACTGGCGGCGGTGATTCGGGATCCCGTGACC
>JAZSCY010000006.1:0-2335 GCA_045530875.1 Eubacteriales bacterium | reverse complement strand
GTTTTTGGGGGTGCGGACCCTTTTTGCAAAAAGGGTCTGCGTCTTTCTCCCTCATCCTTTCCGGAACACAAAGACCTTGCTGAGGACGTAATTCCCCACGATGACGAACACGGCGGCCACGCACTTGGCGATCAGATCCGCGCTGAGGGGGATATTTACCACCGGCAGGGAGATCGCTTCGTAGGCGACGGCCTGCAAGAGAGCCACGATGCCGAAGGTGAGGGCGGTATCCAGAATCAGTGTGGCCACCCGGGACAGAGAAAATTCCCGCAGTTTTCGCCACATATGCCCGGTTTCCGTATTGGTATCCCCGAAAACGTATTTTTTGTTGGTGAAGAAAGCGAACAACACGCCCGCCACCCACTGAAGAATTTGCGCCGCCACCCGCACGATCCATTCCTGCTTATCCCCGAAAAGAAGGATGCCCAAATGGAACAGAACGAAGTAGGTGATAAAGGACACGGCGGTGGTCAGGACACCAAAGATCAGATACAGAATGATCTCCCGGTATTTGTCAAAAAGTGCTTTCACGATGCATCCTCCCCGCCGAAAAAGGACTGTGCCATTTTTAAAAATTCCGCCTTATCGTACAAAATATTCACCGCGTCCAGAAAGGCGTTGGGCGTCATTCCCGCCGGCAATCCCGCATGGAGGCAGAGACGATCCCGCCGGTCTGCCGATCCCACCGCCCCGGTCAGGGACAGGGCAAACAGATCCGCCTTGGTGATCCCGCCCCGGCGCACGTTTCCGGGCACATCGGCGGCAAAGGGAGTGAGCAAATCCCGCAGAAGGGAGTCCTCCATCCCCTCCACCCCGAGAGTGCCTTCCTTGGAGGGGGCGTGTTTCCTCTTTTCCTTGCCCGGGATCTGGGGGATATACAGATGATACACTTTTTCCTTCGGGAGGGCGGAGGTGATGTGGGAACGGATCACTCGTCCCGCGCCGTCGCTGTCCGTGAGCACGATGACGCCACCGGGCTCGGCCAGCTTTTTGATGAGGGACAACTTTTCCTTATGATTGAACACGCCGAATCCCGCCGTGGTCAGAATTACTCCGTCCACCACGCCGGACAGGCGGATCTTATCGTACTTCCCCTCCACGATGATGGGATAGGGAATGTGCAATTTCTCTTTGGCCATGGACATCACCTTTTCTGCGGAGATTTGGTCATTCCGCCCCGGGGGATGGTGCACACCAGCCGCTCCAGGTACATATATCCGCCGCCGGAGGAGGATTTCATCATCCGATCCGCCCCTCGGCACCGATCCAGCGAGGCGGCCAGGCGGGGCGTACCGAATTCCTTGGCGCTTTTGATATACAAAGAAACCTTATACTCATGCATACGGAGCGCACGGGCGATCTCCGATTTATCCGCGCCGCCCTCCGCCATCACCGAAACGGTGAGCAGATCGCTCATGACGCGAGACAAGCCCGACAGCACCAGAATGGGATCGTCCTTCTTCTTGCGGTGCACGTCCAACGCGGCCAGCGCGGCAGTACGATCTCCCGCCACCACCGCATTGGCCAGGGCAAAAGCATCCTCCCGCAAGGAGGGGGAAGTGACGCGGAGGACGATCTCCTCCGTTATTTCCGTGAACGAATGGGCGTGGCAGTAGGCGATCAGCTTGCCGATCTCCCCGGAGAGGCCGGTCATATCCTGTGGACAGCGGCTGAGCAGCACGCTCAAGACGGGATCGGCGATAGAAATTCCCTCTCCTTCAAAATGGCGGATCACCCAGCGGCGCAGACGAGTGCCGGTCTGGTATGGGAATTCCACGGGAGTCAGTTTTTCGCACAGGTTCCTAAAAAAGGCGGACGGTTTTTTCGCCGTGCCCACATCCAGGGTGTCCCGTGCCGCGATCACCACAAGAACCGTTTCCGGCGCGTCAGAAATTCCCTCGATGGCGGCAAGAAAGGCTTTTCTCTCCTTTTCCCGCCAGGATCCCATATTGGGCGGGGCGACTTCCACCAGAATCTTTTCGGCCATCATGGGAAGAGTGCCCATGGCGGATGTCAGTTTGGTGAAATCCCCATCCTCCAAGGTGAGGGAGATCCGGTTCAACTCCTCCAGATCCGGTGGGCAATCGGCCAAAACTGCCCGACGGATCTCTTTTTTGTAATGCTGTTTCAGATAATCCTCGTCTCCGTAAAACAGGAATCCGCCGCGGATGTCCTGCTTTATGAGATCGCGAAGTTCACTTTCCGTCATAGCGGCTCCTTTCGTTGGGGGGGATAACGGTCGAGATTTACGCAGACCCTTTTTGCAAAAAGGGTCCGCACCCCCAAAAATCTTAAAAAAGGGATTACTTATTAAAGTTTTGGTCCACCTTTTTCA
>JAZSCY010000055.1:0-1725 GCA_045530875.1 Eubacteriales bacterium | reverse complement strand
AATCGGATGGCGACAGCAAGAATCTGAACCTCATCACACGACGGTGGTGTTGGATTCATCTTGAAAACCGCATGTCAAAAAAGCGTCCACCCGCAGACCGGGCAAGTTCCGTCTTCCAATAATCAAACGCCCGGAGAACCGCTGGCTCTCCGGGCATCTTTTTTCATATATTACTCACAGGCAGGGATCTTTTCCAAAGCGCCTGCCACATAGGCAAACAAGCACATGGCATCGGCTCCGCTTACTACACCATCACCGTTCACATCCATGGCGGGGGCGCGATCCGGTGCGAGGGGATATCCGCCTTCTGCATACAAGCGAAGGGCAACCACATCGGAAACATTCAGTTTTCCGTCGCCGTTTATATCGCCGTACAGACTCCAAGCGGCCGCAAACACGATGGTGTCCTCTTCCATATCCGTCAATCCCTGCACGCCGTCACCGGGAGCAAATCTGTACAGCTCGTATCCCTCTTTCGCCTTACCCAACCAAACCGTTTCCGTGGGATCGCTTACATTCACATACAGATTCTTGCGGTCGGAGGAGCGTCTGACTGTCCATCCGTCGAAATGCTTATCTTCCGTCACGAACGCACACGTGGGAAGAATGCCCTCTCCCTCCAGAGGGAAGGTATGGCTGGACATATATCCGTCCGCGCCGTTGGCGTTGTATTTCACGATGTATCTGGCTTTTCGATCGGCGGAGGGCACAAACGTATACTCATTCAGTCGGAATATGCCGTCGTGATCGGTATCGCTGGCGCTGCGGCGTCCGTTTGTATTGAAATACAGTTTTCCGTCGGAGGAAATGCCGCAGTCCTCTGCCTCAAACAGGGCGGGATATTTGCTGCTTTCCACAAAGAAGATCATCTCCAGATCCGGCTGCACCGTGCCGCTGGGACTCGAAATATCGTATCCCAGGATGATGCTCTGGTTGACGGTTTCCACCTTCTCGCATCCGGCCTTTACAATATAGAGGGTATTATCCTTATAGAACATGGCCTGATTCAGAAAAGAGTTGTAATCCTGCACTTTTCCGTCCAACTCCACTTTTCCGGCATCCACCATAAACCAGGAAGTGACGCTGATATCGCCGTCCACACTTCCGGCACTCACGCCACCACGGGAAATGTAGTTGCCTGTTTTGAACAAAAACGTGATCCGCTCTTCATCCGAGGAATAGATACCGAAGGAGCCGGGGGTAAAATCCGATCCGCCGGACTTGATTTTGTATTTTGCTTTTTGGAGCATCTTCGTGTCATCCACTTCAAACACGATAAGATTGCTGGTGGAGAGGATGAACAGATATTCCCTGCCGTCCACCACAAGCACGTCCATATCGTTGGCATGCCCCAGACCGGAGAAGAGCTTGGTCCCGGTTTTGGCGTTGCTCATTACGTCCGTTTTGCCCGTGTCTCTGTGCACGCGCAAAATGGCGCACAGGTTGTTATTTCCGTTCACCTGTGCCGAATACAGATAGGTATCTCCCACAGCCAGTCCCTGGGTGCTGCCCATTCCGCTCACAGCGGGAGTCTTCCCCACAAGGGTCCAGTCCTCATCCCGCAAAGTCTCTGCGGCATAGGAATGAAAAAAAGTGCCGGATGCGCCAAACAAGGTCACGGCACAAAGCAAGCCTGCCGTCATTTTTCTTAGCAATTTTGTCATGAAATCGGATCTCCTTCGCGTGTAGATCGGTAAAACAATATGTATGATTTTATCACAATCC
>JAZSCY010000390.1:0-2936 GCA_045530875.1 Eubacteriales bacterium | reverse complement strand
AACCTAACCTGGGTTTCCAGTTGGTGTGTCGGTTGGTTGTCAGTTGGTATACCAGCTGGTATACCAACGGGAATTGCGTCAGACAATGTGTACACCTTGTTGTCCTTTTCCTCAAGCAGCGCCTTTTCTTCCTGATACACTGTGCCTTTGTATCGGTCGTTTCTGATATAGTTATGTATCTTCCAATGCTTGATAACGACGATCCCGCTCTCAAACGGAATTATAAAACTCTTCAGGATCAGCACGCGCAGGTCATCGTCACTTGCGTCGATCATGCGCTGAATCTTTTTCGGATTGTTAATAAATCCGTCATCGTCCGCACGCATCGAAAGATGGAAATATAGCGCCTGTGTGGAAAGAGGCATATCAAGGAATGCGTCGCTGTCAATGATGGTCTTTGCGAACATTCTGCGTTCCGCCACAATATCACCGTCCCATGTTTCCCGCCTCGCTGAGCCAGCGATTCAGGGCATCCACGGGGATAATGATCCGCCGTTCCGATACACGAATCGCGGGAAATCCCTCTCGCTTTGTCAAATCATAGGCGCGCGGTTCGCTGATGCCAAGCATCTTCGCCAGTTCCTTTACATTGACCGCCACTTTTTCGTTTCTTGCCGTGGGTTTCTTCTCCTTCATGCTCCCATTCCTTTCTTTTCCGCTTTTGACAATGTTCCGTGCCCGATCAACTCCAGAGCGTCGCTCACGGAATAGCAGACGCCCGCTAAAGCCCCTTCAGCCCGCCGGGCAGCCAAATACTCCAACTGCTCTTTGGTGGGTTTGTTGGGGCTGATTTTGGCCTCTATGTATACTGCTTGTCCGCTGCCGCGCAGATTGCCGGATAGATCTGGGTATCCTTTCGGCGGTCCTGCGTTGATCGGACGGCCGTCGGCGGTGTAGAATTTGCCCACGTTATGCCGTTCCAAGCGGCAGTGAGGGTACAGCGCGCGGATGATATCATTCACCAGGTAACTTTCCGCTTTACTGCGCATTCGCGTCTCCTTTCGATTCTCGGTTATAATCCTCGCCGGTTACCGCATCGCCGCTCACAGCGGATCGGATACCGGACGCAAACATCTGCACGGTAGTACGTGCTTCCTCACTCACGCGGCCAAGCAGTTTGGGCTTAACCACGCTATACTTGATCCCCGTCGAATTAACTGCCGGGGAGAGGGTGAATTCCGTCACCACATCCGATGCCTTCAGGCGGCGCGGTGCCAGTGTTGCAAGCCGATAGTTCTGCCAGTTCTTCAGCGATGTGGGCGGCAATGCCAGCAGGAGAGGGAGCGGCATGCCCTCCGTGAGGATATAGAGCCGAATCATATCTTTGCACGCCTTTCCGCCGCCTTTTGCGGCAGAGCCGAATTCATGGCGCGGGCACTCGGCGCACCGGTGTACTTCGCCGCTTTCCCTCTCCGTACCGTATGCCCAATCCATGGACGAACAAAGCGGCGGTGAATTCCCCTCTCCCTCTTCGAAGTACGCGCTGCATTTCTGCTCATGGATCACCACACCGGTAATAGACTGGACGGCCGTGTCAGCCTCCTCATCTCCGGTGACGATTTCAAACAGTTTCCCGCCTCCGCTGGCGACTTTGGCACGGTATGTCACCGTTCCGCCCACTTCTTCCTGAGCGGCCAGGATCTCGCCGTAGATTTCCCGTACGCCGGAGAGATCCAGGCTGTGTTCTGTAAAGGTGCCTATACCGGCAACCAGGTTTTTTCCCATTGTTGCTGTTACTTCCATTTCAAACCTCCCAAATGTTTTCGCGCTCCTGCACGAGTTTCCAAAATTCATTTTCTGCATTCCGCAGTAGATCGATCAGTTCCTCATCGCGTGGTACCTCGCAATGGTAGAAGCGATTATTCAGTACAATTACTGCCAAATGCCACTTGTCCCATCCGGTGACGGACATATAGTGCTGTATTTGTACATACCATTCCGGCTTATAGGTGAATATCGTCCCTGCGTCGCCGCTCTCAAAGATGTCTATCCAACGGCTTTCGCCCGTTTCGGGATCGGCGATTTTTCGGCGTGCGCTCATCTGCCCGATGCACTTGCATTCCAATCCCTCCGACACGCCGCACAATTTGCGGTCAATGTTGGCAATCATAAACGGATGGGAGAGGGACACGAGCAATTGATTCATCCGGCGTACATGGCGCCCTGTCTCCCTCTCAAACAGCCTGGCACACAGTGGCTCCAGTTCGTGACCAATGGTGCACGGGAGGGATTCCTCCTCCGGGGAGAGGGAAGTTATTTTGTCACGAAAAATTTTTGCCGGATCCGCGTATCGAAATTGTTCTGGAGACAGAACAATGTGCGCAGCGTCCGAGCCGCCTATACCTCGTTGACGCAGCTGCCGCCACTCGTCAACAGATAAATCCACGGTAGATACGGTGGTGTATGGTTTCATGCTGTCGATCCACTTCCTTTCACATGGTGATTCAAACAATACACAATTTTGCTTAATATGCCGCGATTGGGTATTGACACAAAAGAATTGTTATGATATGATTATGTAAAATAATTCTTGTTACGAACAAATTGTATCATATTTTGTGCCCTGGTGTCAACGAATTGTTATACAAAAAATCCGTTCGTAACAAATATTTAATTTGAGGATAAAATGGATTCTATATTTTCACAAAGATTAAAGACCTTGCGGGAAGAACGCGGCTTAACTATGCAGAAATTGGGGGAGGAGATCGGTACATCCGGCGTAAGCATTGGATATTATGAGCGTGGCGAACGTGTGCCTGATATCCATATTCTCGCAAAAATGTGCCAATTCTTCGGCGTGACAAGTGATTATCTCATAGGGCTTGAGGATTGCCGTACCCACGAGGCGGCGGACATTAACAAAAGACTTGGTCTAAGTGAGCAGACTATTCATATCCTCGAAAAGTGTGCAATTGGTGAGCGTAATTTTGATTTTG
>JAZSCY010000205.1:0-1706 GCA_045530875.1 Eubacteriales bacterium | reverse complement strand
GTGCGGTCGTAGACGCCGGTGCGGATGAAGTCGGTCAGCACGCAGTTGGCGTTGGAGGCGCAGATCAGCCGGCCCAGCGGCAGTCCCATCTCCCGGGCGATATACGCGGCGAAAATGTTGCCGAAGTTGCCGGTGGGCACGCAGACGTTCACCTCGTCGCCCATCTGTACGGTTCCGTTTTTCACCAGATCGCAGTAGGCGGAGACGTAGTATACGATCTGCGGAGCCAGACGGCCCCAGTTGATGGAGTTGGCGCTGGAGAAGAAGAATCCGTTCTCTTCCGCACGGCGGGCCAATGCATTGTCAGCAAAGATGGTCTTGACGCCGCTCTGTGCATCATCGAAATTGCCGTAAACGGAGCATACATTCACGTTTTCACCCCGCTGGGTGGTCATCTGCCGCTTTTGCATGGGGCTGACACCATCTACCGGATAGAACACAGTGATTTTGACACCGTCCACATCGCGGTAGCCTTCCAGCGCCGCCTTGCCTGTGTCGCCGGAGGTGGCAACCAGAATGTGCGCCAGACGGGTCTCGCCGGTCATGGTAAGTGCCCGGGAAAGGAGGCGGGGCATAATCTGCAGGGCCATATCCTTGAAAGCGCAGGTGGGACCGTGCCACAATTCCAGGGAATGAATATTATCACCGATGTGCACAATGGGAGCTGCCCCACCGAGGAAGCGATCCTCCGCATAAGCGGCGGTGCAGTCGGAGAGCAGAAGTTCCTTATCGTAATCAGTCAGGAAGCGGGAGAGAATATCCGCCGCCCGCTCCTCATAGCGCATTCCGAGGAGTGCGGAAAAGTCTGCCTCTGTCAATGCAGGAATGGATTCCGGCATGAACAGTCCTCGGTCCGGTGCCAGACCGCGCTTGATCGCGTCGGCAGAGGAAACGGTAAGCGGTGTTTTTTGTGTGTCGCGTGTGCTTAAGTACTTCATGGTTGTTTTCGCCAAAGAGGCTCCTTTATTGGAAATTCACTACGGCAAAGCCGTATGCGTTATCAAAAAATAGTCTGTCGATTGTCGACGCGGACAATCCGGCAAGATTTAAGTGATCTGCCAGATCGGTGAGACAGGAAACGTTTTCCAGCCCGGCGGGTGTTTCGCCGATACCGTCAAAATCGCATCCGAGGCACAAAGAATACTCCCCGCCGATGCGCAGATAATGCTGTATATGACGGACGATTGTATCCATATCACAGATGCCGTCCGTCAGATGCTGAGGGCAAAGGCTGATGCCAATGACACCGCCCAGATCGGTAATTGTCCGGAATTCTTCGTCTGTCAGATTTCTTGTGTGAGGGTGTACGGCATACGCATTGGAGTGGGTAGCCACGATCGGTTTGCCGTATTCTTTTGCCAGTTTCAATACATCTGCCGTCACAGCACGGGATGCGTGGGATACATCCGGTGTGATTCTGTATTCAAAGCAGCGCTGGACCACATCGGCTCCAAAATCACTCAGGGGCAGTGAGGTGTCATGGGAGCCGCCGATACAGCTCTCACCCGCCCAACACAACGTGAGCAGGCGTACGCCGTCCTCGCGGAGTCGGTCCAGCCGTGACAGATCGCCATCCAGAATCCGTGCATCCTCTACCGCCTGTATAAAGCACCTCTTGCCGCTGTCAGCGGCACGGGTAAGATCGCTCGCATTCCTTGCAAGAATCACATCGGGATTCGATGAGATCTCTTTTATAAAATGCTCAT
>JAZSCY010000141.1:0-4689 GCA_045530875.1 Eubacteriales bacterium | reverse complement strand
CCGCACTCTTCGTCATCGTGATCGTGATGATGGTGGTGATGGTGCGCTTCTTCCATCATGTGCTCCATTTCCTCATGAAGCGTGGATTTCTTTTCCATGGCGGCCAGAATCTGCGCACCCTCCAACTCATTCCAATCGGTGGTGACGATGGTGGCATCGGGATTCTTCTCCCGAAGCAGGGATACGCACTCCGCCAGCTTCGCCTCACTCATACCGGCGGTATGGCTGAGGATCACGGTGCTGGCATGCTCTACCTGATTGTTGAAGAATTCGCCGAAATTCTTCATATACATCTTGCATTTTTTCGCATCCACTACGGTGGTAAAGCTGTTCAGTTCGATCTCCTCGGAGTGAATATCCTCCACCGCGCGGATCACGTCGCTCAGTTTGCCCACGCCGGAGGGTTCGATCAGAATACGCTCCGGGGCATAATCATCAATCACCTTCTGCAGAGCGCGGCCGAAATCACCCACCAGGCTGCAGCAGATGCATCCGGAATTCATTTCCGTGATCTGCACGCCGGCCTCGGACAAAAACGTGGAATCCACGCCGATCTCACCGAATTCGTTCTCGATCAGCACCAGTTTTTCCGTATTGTACGCCTCGGCGATCAGTTTCTTTATGAGTGTGGTTTTTCCGGCACCAAGAAAGCCGGAGAAAATATCTACTTTTGTCATAGTTTTCACCATCCAGAATAGTAAAATCGTTCCCTATTAGTATAGCACCCTTTGGGGTTCTATGCAAGTATTTTTCCCGAAAAAGAAGATGCCGCACCGTTTGGCGCGACATCTTTTTGTTGTATTTATGCTTTCTTCTTCGTGAGCATCTTGATGCAGATGAGCACGGCGAAGAGGACAGCCACCGTGATGGGGAATACGATGAACCAGTTCTGAATCAGACCGGCCAGAAGGAAGCCAACAAAGGAAATAGCGGCTACCGTTAAGGCGTAAGGAAGCTGTGTGGAGACATGATTCAAGTGGTCGCACTGTGCGCCGGCCGAGGACATGATGGTGGTGTCGGAAATGGGAGAACAGTGGTCACCGCAAACCGCACCGGCCAGGCAGGCGGACATACCGATGATAAGGAGCGTGGGATCCTCAGCAAATACGTCATTGACAATGGGAATCAGGATACCGAAAGTCCCCCAGGAGGTACCGGTAGCGAACGCCATGCCGCAAGCTACCAGGAAGATAACGGCCGGCAGGAACAGGCTAAGTCCGGAAGCGGCGCTGTCCATCAGGGCGTGGATGTATCCCTTGGCATCCAAAATGGAGGTCATATTCTTCAAAGCGGTGGCAAAGGTCAAAATCAGGATCGCGGGAACCATGGCGATAAAACCCTTGGGAACACATGCCATAGCGTCCTTGAAGGAGATTACGCGACGGAGGATCAGATATACAATGGACAGAACCAATGCAATCAGAGCACCCCAAGGCAGAGCGAAGTAAACGTCGGTGCCGCTGAAAGCGGATACCACGTCGGTGGCACCCAACTGATATCCGGAATAAATAATTCCGAACACGCAGAAGAACACCAAAAGAACTACGGGAATCAGAAGATCGATTACCTTCCCTTTCTCGTTGGCTTCCAGTTTTTCCTCGATACGGTTATCACTCTGACCGGTAGTAAAGAGATCACCCTTTTCCATAGCGTTCTTTTCATGCACAGCCATGGGTCCGAAATCGATCTTCATAACGATGGTAGCCACCACAAAGATCAGTGTCAGAAGAGAATAGAAATTGTAGGGGATTGCGCGGATAAACAACTCAATTCCACTGAAGGCGGTACCTTCCGCATACTCGGAAACTGCAGCCGCCCAGGAGGAGATCGGGGCGATCATGCAAATAGGAGCCGCTGTCGCATCGATGATAAAAGCAAGCTTTGCGCGTGAAATCTTGTGGGTATCCGTTACAGGAAGCATAACGCCGCCCACGGTCAGGCAGTTGAAATAGTCATCCACGAAAATGAGCACACCTAAAACAAATGTAGCCAACTGCGCGCCCACACGGGATTTTACATTCTTCTGTGCCCACTTACCGAAAGCCGCTGCGCCGCCGGTCTTGTTGATCAGGGCAACCATAATGCCCAGGATTACCAGGAAGATAAATATACCGGACAAGTCGGATACGGAAGTCATAAATCCGTCACTCACGATGGTATCCAGCGTAGCGGAAGGATTAAAGGATGTGGCCAGCAGACCGCCTGCCAGAATACCGATGAATAGTGAGGAGTATACCTCCTTGGTGATCAGTGCCAGAGCGATCGCAATGATTGGGGGAACCAGGGCCCAGAATGTTCCAGCGAAATTCATCCCGCCGGCCTCACCGTCAGCGGCGAAGACCGGAATCACGGAAATCAGGATCATCACGGTCAGGATCGCAATAAGCGATAAACTGCGTTTCTTTGTCATAACTGTCTCCGAATAATTATAGATTTTTTGCGAATAAACTATGAATCATAGTACCATGTCTGCGGGATTTTGTCAAGGTTTTTCCGTATATTTATAAGAATACGTCCGGATTTTGTCGTTCTTGCACAAAACCCGGACTTTTCTCTTATTCGCCCATATAATCAAATCGGAACACATTCTCTCCGTTGACGCACACCGTTTCCAGAAACATATCCTTGGGACGCACCCAAATGCCCCGCTCACCGTACTCTGCCCGGTACACCACCATCTCCTCCAGGGTTTCGCTGTGACGGGCCACACCAAGCACCGTATATTCGTTTCCCTTATAATGGCGGTAGCGGCCGCCCACGATCAGCTCTCTCATGTGTTTCACCCCTTACATAATATATATTCATTATAAAGAATCCTGCCCTGCTCTGTCAAGGCATGCAAGGATATTCGCCCGGACGATTGACTTTTTTCCACCGTGCGGTATAATATAGATAACACTCTGTAGTTTTATGGAAGGATACGGATATGGAACAAAAAACACTGGACTTCACTCTGAATACACTGCGCGGCGTTCTCGCCATCGACTCTCCCACCGGATTCACCAACCGGGCGGCGGCTTACGTCTATGATCTGCTGACCGAGATGGGTTACGAGCCCACCTACACCAAAAAAGGCGGTGTGCTTTGCTGCCTCGGCGGTGAGGAGGAGGGAAACGGCATTCTGATGTCGGTACATATTGACACCTTGGGTGCCATGGTGGCCCAAGTAAAGGGAAACGGTCGGCTGAAACTGGCGCCCTTGAGCCTTTGCGCCACCAACACCGAAGCGGAAAACGTGCTGGTCTACACCCGCACAGGCAAAACCGTTCCCGGCACGATCCAGCTGATCAATCCCTCCGTTCACGTGAACCCGGATTACAAAACCGCCGCACGCAATTTCGACACGGTGGAATGTGTGCTGGACGAGGATGTCCACACGGCAGATGACGTAAAAGCGCTGGGCATCGGCACGGGCTGCTTTGTCTGCCCCGATCCCCGCACCACCATCACCGAATCCGGATACATCAAGAGCCGTTTTCTGGATGACAAATTGAGCGTGGCGATCCTTCTGGGATTGGCCAAGCATCTGAAGGAAGCAGGCATCACACCAGGGCGCAAGGTATGGGCCCACTTCACGGTATATGAGGAGACAGGCCACGGCGGATCGGCCACTATGCCTGAGGGCGTAACGGAAATGCTGGGTATTGATATGGGATGTGTGGGTGACGGCATCGCCTGCACGGAAAAGCAGGTATCCATCTGCGCCAAGGATGCCAGCGGCCCTTACAATTTTGAGATGACCAGCCGTCTGATCGCCCTGGCGGAGGAAAAGGGGATCGACCATGCTGTGGACGTATATCCCATGTACTCCTCCGACTGCTCCACCGCTTTGCGCACCTTTGACGTAAAGGCAGCGCTGATCGGTCCCGGTGTATATGCGTCCCACGGTTACGAGCGCTCCCACATTGACGGCGTGAAGAACACCTTTGCCCTGCTCTGCGCGTATCTGGGAATTGAGGAATAAAGAATAAAAAGCACCGCTCGGCGAGCGGTGCTTTTTTGTTTGATTATTTCAGGTTTTTGGGTTTTCTGATCCGGTTCAGCTGCTTGTTCATCTTCAGAAGCTCTTCCTTGGTGAAGGAGATGTTCATCATACCCATCATGGAAGAAAGGCGAAGCACGCTGAAGCCGCCCAGCATTTCCATCATACCGCCCATGTTGCCGCCCTTGAGATCCACGTCGAAGCCGCCGGATTTCTTGTCGTCCTTGCTGTCCTTCTTGGAGGCGTCCATCTTCTTTTTGAGCGTCATGCCCATACCGGCAAACCACAATTTACCTCTCAGGCAGGACATAATGTCGGAGATCTTATCGTTCAGGGAGAAACGGCCTGCGGGGGCATCGATATCAAACCAGTTGAGAACGGCACCCTTTTCCACCAGGACGTAGTCCATGTTCATCTCATCCACCTTGCGGATCTTACCCTCATCGGTGAGATCGTCCGCCTTGGCAACGATGGTGCTCTCGCCTACATTGGGCACGTCAAAGTAGAAAAAGTGATCCGCAGCGGTCTTTTTGCCGATGCTCTGACCGTTTACAAACAATTCCACCTCAGGCAAATTGGAGTATACGGTTACCTTGGTAACGTCTTCTACACGGTCAATATACCGCTTGCCGCACAGATGGACGAAAGGCTCGTCGGACAGCCATGCCTTATAGGCATAGAAGGAGTCCTTCTTATACTTACGGTCC
>JAZSCY010000213.1:0-6639 GCA_045530875.1 Eubacteriales bacterium | reverse complement strand
CTTCGAATTCTTCAATCTCCTCCACAGCGGGAGTTTCTTCCACTACTTCAGGCACAGCAGGGGTGGGCGTCGCATCGGCAACTTCGCCGAAGGACATCCGGGCGGTTGCCTGCGCGATCTTTTCCAGCTGGTCGATGTGCTGTCCGTAGCGGTTGTACAATTCATCCTTGAACTGCGCGATCTCCTTCTGCATGGCGGCGCAGAGCTTTCTCTGGAGCGCTGCCTTCGCTTCGGTATCCTGAAGGATCCGATCGGCCTCAGCCCGGGCATCCGCCAGAATATGATCCCGCTGCGTTTCCGCCTGACGGAGCAATCTGGCGGCAGCACGGCGCATTTCCGTATCCAGACGGGTGATGCTGGACTCTCTTTCCTGCAATTCCTCCAGCTTCTTTATGGCGATGGTCAGCTTTCTTTCCAGCTCGTCATTTTCTCGCTGCAGAAGAGAAACGGCATCGGCGAGAAAATCTATGTACTCATCCACCTCGGTAGTATTGTATCCGCGGATAGAGCGGGTAAATTCACGGTTGCGTATTTCCTGCGGGCGCATAGCGAACCTCCGATTATTTGTATTTTCGTGCCACCAAACGGTTTCTGCCTCGGCGTGTCACCGTGTTGGCGGAGTCAATGATATACTTTCCGTATCCTCGGATGGACAGAATATCGCCATCCTCCACGGGGGCATCGGTTTTCTCCTCGGGGAAATAATTCAGTTCCACATCTCCTGCCAGCACAAGGGAGGCGGCATCACTGCGGGAAAGATTGGTCAAAGCCCGGACCACGCCATCCAGACGGGGTGAAGCGACGCTGGCCTCCACACGCTCAAAGGAGCGGGGAATCTCAAATCCGTCCGGCAAGGTAATGGCGGCGGCACGGACCGTATCCGAGCCGGCGTGGTGCAGTGTATCCGCAATAAAGGGAACGATGGTGGGCTTCACAAAGACAATCGCCCGGTGCTCGTCCAGAACGGCGATATCGCCCAGCACGTGACGTTCCAACCCCAGGGCCAGAATAGCGCCCAGCCAATCCCGGTGGGTGAGGGATCCGTAGTCGCTGCCACTCAAGGAGACGGCAGCCACCGCACCGGAGATGTCGATGGTTTCGTTTTCGATCAAAGAGGCGATGTACTGCTCTCTGGATTCGTCAAAGGGATCACCCACGGGCACATCCCCCAAAAGCCATGCGGGAACAAGAACGGCAATCCGTCTCTCCGCACCCGGGGCGCCGCCGTAGAAAAAAAGACGGTCAGCCTGTCCCTCTGCGGCACAGGCGGAATAAAACAGACGCTGTTCACGGGGGGTGAGAAAATCCGAGAAAGCGGTGTCATAGGCTTCCCGCCGGACGAGCTCCGCAGCCCGTGCCATCAGACGCCGGCTTCCGTCATCCAGATATTTATCGGAAATGATTTTCATAAATCCTCACAAAAGAGTTTGTAATAAAGACAAAAGGAAAAAGGTGACCATAAAGGAAATGTCGATGGGAAGGGATGCGAGGGCATCGATCCGCTGCAGAAGGGCACGTACAGGAAGAATGAAGGGCTCCGTCAGCACAGTCAGCACCCGCAGAACGCTGCTTTCCTCCGGCAGAAAAAACCAACTCATGATGGCACGCACCATCATCATAGCCTGGATCAGGGAAATCAGCCAGAAGGCGAGCAGAGAAAGAAAATAAAAGAGTATATTCAAGGGGATCTCCTTTCGGGATGGCGCGGGAAAAGTAAAAATATCCCGTATATCGGCATGCGGGCAGCATATGCATGCTGCCCGCCGTCATCGTACAGTATTCACCAAAAATTGGCGTAAAAACAGAAGGCAACGGATGCTGCCTTTGTTTTTATTGACAGAGCGTCAATCAGAACTCGCCGAGATCGTTGTTCTCTTCAGCGGGATGCGCTTCGGCCTGCTCGGCACGGCGCTTGTCACGAAGCTGTGCATCGCCCACGTCCACGTTGCTGGGCGTAATTACGTATGCGTTGGAAGCGATCTTCTTCAAAGAACCGCCGATGGAGTAAGCAACGCCGGACAAGAAGTCGATCAAGCGGCGAGCGGTTTCCTTGTTGGTGTTCTCCAGATTCAGAACGACGGTGCGCTTGTTCAGCAGATGATCCGCGATCTGAGGAACGCTGTCGAAATGCTGGGGCTTAACCACCTTCAATTCCAGTGCGGTGCCGGACAGGCTGATGCCGTTGCTCATCTGAGACAGACCGCTCATGCCCATACCCTGTGCGCCCATAGGATCCGCTGCGTTCTGCGCATTCTGCGCGCCGGGGATCTCGTCCTCGCCGTCAAACTCCTTGTAGTAATCGTCTTCGTAATCGTCGTAGTCGTAGCTGTTGTCTGTGCCGATGCCCTTCTTAATTCTGTCCATGAGTCCCATTATTTAAACCTCCCCAAGCGTGAAAGTAGAATTAACTTTTTTATTTTCCGTTTTTTCCGGATACGAGCGGCGTCCGAAGATCGCCTGGCCGACGCGCACTTCCGTGGCACCTTCCTCCACGGCGATGGCATAGGTACTGCTCATACCCATAGATAAAATAGGCTCTATTATATTATGCGTGTTTTTTTCGAAAATGTCAATAAAAATCGCATAAGTTTCTCGAAAATATTTGCGGGAATCCTCAATATGGTCGCAAACGGGGGCCATTGTCATGAGTCCGCGCACCCGGATGCCCGGCAGCGCCCCAAAATCCCGGACCGCATCTCTGGCTTCCTCGGGCAGAACACCGCCTTTATTTTCCTCCCGGCCTGAGTTTATCTCCACCAGAATATCCGATGTGATTCCGAGGGCGGTGCTTCGTCGGCTGATCTCCTGTGCCAGACGGAAGGAGTCCACACTCTCGATGACGGATACCCGGCCCACCACCTGTTTGACCTTGTTAGTCTGGAGATGACCGATGAAGTGCTGCTCGATCTTCCCCTCCAGGGCGGGATATTTTTCCATCAGCTCGGATGTCCGGTTCTCGCCGATCAGATCCAGTCCCAAAACCTCTTTGGCAAACAGAATCTCCTCCACCGGCACGGTTTTGGTGGCCGCCAGAAGCCGCACCGGTCCCATTCCCGCAGGACGGCGGGCAAGGGCAGAGGCAATATTCTCCTGTACCTGACGGTAGTTTTCTGCGATGTGTGCGAATTGTCCGTAGTTTTCCATCTTTTTATGATAACACGCGGCCGTCGTACAGTCCGCGTCCCTTCGTGATGACCATGTCGTTTTGCTTCAGCCACTGATGTCCCTCGGGGGGATCCGTTTCCGGATTCATTTCCACCAGGCACCAGTCCTCATTTTCCAGAAGGATGTTTACCGCCCGGTAGTACACGGTGCTGCCGTAACGGATGAACACGCCGGTAATGCCGTCCTGCGCGCGCAAAGCGGAGGCAGGGACTTTGAGTCCGGTCTTTTCCTCATGAAGGATGGAGACGGGCTGGGAACGGGTGAAGGAGAAATTTCCGGGGAGGGAATCGCCGCGGAACACAAGCAAGGCCTGTCCGTCCTCTTCCGTCACGCGAACCAGTTCCATCAGAAGCGTTTTTTCATCGTTATACAAAAACGTAACGGGATAGGTTTTCCCCACGACAAGGGAACGTCCCGTGTCGTGGTCTGCCACACCGGCGGCATACCACACGTAATCGGTGGCCAGTTTGCCGGCGGCGGAAGTGGTTGCCGGATCGCTTTCGATCAGATTCCGGAACTCACTCAGCGTCATGCTTTCCGCCCGGCTTGCGGTAAAGGTGCTTTCGTACCCGTCGCAGGCGGAATAATAGTATCCGCTGCGGGGGGAGGTGATCTGTTGACGGCGGGTGCCCAGCGATCGTGTCAGATCCGCTTTTTCCGCCTGCAGCCGTGCGATGGCGCCATCGATATCCGCAGAGGATCCGGTAAGGGAGGCGCGGCGGTTCCACTCGGAAATCAAAGCGGACCGCATGCTGAGGACAGATCCCGCATCTCCCCGCCGGGAGGCGGACACGATGTTTTCCACGATGTCGTGGATGTTTCCGTCAATGGATACGGTATCCCGCACGGAGAGAGTGCTGTTTTTCATCTGATCCAGCACACTGAGCTGCTGCTCCAGCGTGGTGATCTTTGCCACCACGTCGGGGGAGGACACGTCGTATATGGAGGCGACCACCACACCGCTTCCCACCCGCTCTCCGTTAGCGGCCTCGGGAACATAACTGCCGCCGCCGGTGCTTTTCAAGGGGATCTCATCCCGGAAGATGTATATATCCATCTCCAGGGCGGTGCCTACCGTGGCTACGGTGGCCGGCTGGGATTCGGTTTTCTGGGTCAGTCCGTAAAACAGGTGATAGCCTATATACAGAACCAGTCCGATGGACAAAGCCACGGACAGCACATACAGCGCCACCTGCTTCAGATATTTTTTATCCATAAATTTTTATCCGTTATCGTTGTGTGTTTACGGGAATGCGAGGCACCCGCGGGGTAAGAATGCAGGTGATCTCGTAATTGATGGTGTGGCCGATGCGGGCCAATTCTTCGATCATGGTGCCGTCATCGCCGCCGAACAGGGTAACTGCATCCCCCGGTTTAACCGGCGCGTCACCGATGTCGATCATGCACTGATCCATACAGATCCGGCCCACCACGGGGGCCAGCGTGCCGTCCTCCAGTTTGACGGATGCGCCGGCAAACGCCCGAACAAATCCGTCCGCGTATCCTACGGGGATGGTGGCGATGCGCATATCCCGATCTGCGGTGAAGGCGGCACCGTAACTGACGGATTCTCCGGCACGCAGGGTGTGGATATGGGCGATCCGGGTTTTCAGAGAGAGAACGGGGGTGTATTCGGGAAGAATACTTCCGTCGGGGGACATGCCGTACAGCAGGATGCCTGTACGCACGCCGTCCTTATAACTGCCGGCCATATGCAGAGCGCCGGCGCTGTTGCAGCAGTGAAGCATGGGCGGGCAGATTCCCTTTTCACGCAAAATGGCTTCCACCGCCTCAAAGCGGGCAAACTGGGTGGCGCTGAGTCCGCCTTCGCCCCGATCCTCATCGGCGGTGGCGAAGTGGGTGAACATGCCCTCGATCTTCAGATGAGGAAGCTCCATCACGGCGGCGATCTCTTTGGCAGCCGCCTCGCAGTCCGCTCCGTCAAAGCCCAGTCGGTTCATGCCCGTGTCCAGCTTGATGTGGGTGCGAAGTACGGCCGTGCGGGGAAGGATGCCCGATGCCTTCAGCCGTGCCATCTCCCGGGAGAGGGAAGTGGCATATTCGGGGGAGAATACCGTCTGGATAATGCCCTGGCGGACCAGAGATTCCGTATCCTCCGGCAGAGAATATCCCAGAATGATGATATCGGCCGCCCGGCCCACGGTTTCTCTGAGGAGAGTTGCCTCATACAGACAGGACACGGCAAAAAAATCGCATCCTTCCTCGGCCAGGGTTTGCGCCACAATATCCGCGCCGTGGCCGTATGCATTGGCCTTTACGGCTGCGATGATGCGGCAGTCCGGGGACACTTTTTGGACGTGGGCGGTGATTTGGCGGTAGTTGCGGCGCAGTGCGGCCACATCAATCTCTGCCCAGGTTTTGTATTTTCCGTATCCGTTCATGGTGGAACATCCTTTTCGATAAACCGGATTCATTCGCTCGCCCATCGGATCTCCTCTGTGAGATAGCGGGTGGTGGCGGAACCGGTGATGATTTCAAAATATGCGGGGGTGCCGTCTGTGCGGAATCCTACCGTATATTCGGCCGCATCTGTGCGGAAGCGGGCGCAGGTGATTCCGTCGGGATCATCCCCGGGGCTGTCTATACCGATCAAAAACTCCTCCCGCAAGGAAAACAGGGAGAAGATCCGGCGGCATTCGCCCAACATGGCTTCGCTGACGGGGATTTGTACTGCTCCCATACTGACCGTTGCGGCGGTATCCGTTACGGTGAAGACAACACCGGCGGCGGAGGCGGGGGAGAGAATTTCCGCGGTATATCCGCCAGGGATGGGCGTGATATGCCATCGGGTGTTCCCCTCGCACAGGATGGCCTCGGTGAAACTGTCCTGATACCAGAGCAGGGGACGGGCATTTTTCGGCGCACAACCGGAGAATAACAGACAGCACATCATGCCAAGAATAAGAAAACGGCGGATCATGAAAACACCTCCCATATGCATTTGCTGCATTGTATGACGGAGGGGACCGCCGTATGCCATCAGTAGCGGAGGGTGGTGCTCATTACGGTGGCGGCGCTGTTGTAATAACGGAAGGATTTCAGAGTGCGGGATGTGGCCTCAAAATAGACTACGCACACCTTGCCTGCATCGTTCTTGTAGGTGAAATAATAGGAATCGGGGCTCTTTGTGGAGCCGCGGAAATCGTATGTCAGTATGGCCTTTGTGTAATCGCTTTCGTGGGTGCGATCCATAGGGGCAATGGCCAGCATATCCTTGATTTTGTATTCAAACTTCTTTTTGCGGGTGCGGTTTCCGTAAATGTCGGAGAAAATGATGGTGCCGGAGACGATCTGATATTCGTGCTCCACGGCGGCAAATCGCCAGGTGAAGAACACCAGCATCCAGATGAACAAAGGAAGCAGGGAAATCAGCATAACGATTTTCAGTTTCACCGTGAAGAAGATGAAATACGCCAAACCGAATAGGATATATCCGGCGATGAGCAAAATGCG
>JAZSCY010000139.1:0-2995 GCA_045530875.1 Eubacteriales bacterium | reverse complement strand
CGAAAAAACAAAGGATGCAGAAAACTGCATCCCTTACTTTTATTTTTTATAGTTCATGGACACGATGGATTCGATGGATGTGGGGCAGACAGACACAAACGTCTTGCCGGGATTCATCAAAAGCGGCTCACCATCCATATTGTAGAAGCGGATGGGCGATTCATCCGACTCCTTCACCCAACGGATCTTTGTATAGGTGCCGTTGACTGCATAATAGCCGCTTCCCTCTCCCACTGTATCCACATCGATGCGGTATTTGGGATCTCCGGTGATCGCACCAGTCTTGCAGAACAGGATCATCACATTCTTGAAGGAAAGCTGCTCGCCGGTAGCACCGATAACATGCTTCTCTCCATTGAACTGATATCGCAGGTATTCGCCAGTCTCCGTATCATACTCGAAGTCCGTTACCTGAGAAATGGAAAACGGAATATGGATATGCTCCGCGCTGTCCGCATAGGTGACCGTTTCGTCGGGTGCCACGAAATCCAAGGGGTAATCAAAGCCTTCCGTCAGCTCGGTTCTGTATCTCTTGTACTTGATGGCCGCCTCGATCAACTCACCGGTGGTCATGAGGCAATGCTCATAACTCATCTTCTTCATGCGTTCTTTGCTGCGATAAAAATATGTATCCTCCACGTCCCACATATTCACGCCATCCAGATTCTGGATCTTGCGGTCCTTGATGGATTCATAAGCAAAGGGGCTGCCGCCTCCATGAACGAACACGGCGTCGTAGTCTGCGGCAAAGTTCAGATAATAATCCCGGGCGGAACGAATGCTGCCAAACTCCGGCAGGCTGCCGTAGTCCAGAGAGATCATCATCAGTCGGGTGATGCCGCCCTCCACCAGACACTCGTAAATAACATCCGCGTGCTGGATGCCCTCCTGGGGCGTGCTGGCACGGAGATTGTTGATCATCACGGCGATCGGACGCTTGGTGGACAAATCCGTTTCCACCACAAGGCCCGTCAAAGGATGGGTAATCGGCGGTTCCTCGGGAATCTCAGGCTCTGGCGTGGTATCCGGCTCGGTCGTATCCGGCTCAGCGGTGTCCGACTCACCGGCTGTATCTGGCGCAGATGTGCCCGGCTCGGAAGTCGCCGGTGCAGAGGTATCGGCTTCCGTTCCCGGTGTGGTATCCGGCTCAACGGGATCGGTGTCCGATATCGGAGGCTTTGTATCCGTATCCGACGGCGTTCCCGATGGGTTCGTTGTGCATCCTACTGCACCCGCCATCATACTCAGACAAAGGACGAGGCAGACGCATTTTTTGAAATGCTGCATGGCGACATCCTCCTCAGGCCAGGTAACGCTCCAGCCAGATCAGGCCGATATCAAATGCGTCGTGCAGGCCGGATTTCATATCCTGCTTGACGATACGCTCCTGTGCGGACAGGTTCTTATCGGTTTTCATAATCTGAATCAGAATCTTATCGGGTACTTCCTTATCACGCACCTGCTTGGTGGTCATGATGGTCATCTGCAGAATATAGGGATCTTCCATAAATCCGTAGCAGATGGTATTATCCTCACGAACCAGTGGACGGCCCTTATATTCAAGATATTTTCCCGTAACGGTCACTTCATTCATAATATCCTTGTTCTCCATATTCCGTTATCCTTTCAACGTACGTATTCATTTTATTTTACTACATTTTGCACAATAAGTCAAGGCACAATCCGTGTGAAACACGCTTTATAGGTTTGTCAGCGGCTGCTTATACGTCCTTTTCGATAATTTTTAAATTTGTAGGAAGAATTCCCGCTTCCTCATAGACAATCTCGCTGATCTGCGCAATCTCGCTGGGAAGCAATCCATCGCTTTTTACAATGATGCTGGCGGTATCTCCGTTGACCACGGCGATGCACTGTGCAAATCCTTTTGAGAGGATCAATGTCTCAATATTGGATTCGCTTTCAATATCCCGGGCAATCTGCGCGATGCTCTCCAGCGCCTCGTTTTTCATATCCTCAACGGCGGTGGTGCTTTCCGCTACGGAGAGAAGCACTTCCATAGCCTCGTCCCTGGCCTGCTGACGGCTCAGCTGCATAGCCTCAAAATAGTTATAGACCGGCGCGGGATCATCCACCTCTCCCTCTCCTGCTGTGTTGTTCACATTCAGCTGATCCAGATCCACTGCCAGATTGGATTTTGCGCTGTCACTGTCACCCGGATACAGAATGACATTGAGAATCACCGCAAAGCCCACCAGCATG
The DNA here is from genome assembly GCA_045530875.1 of Eubacteriales bacterium. Lineage (GTDB taxonomy): Bacteria > Bacillota > Clostridia > Oscillospirales > CAG-272 > SIG701. Next base: position 775 of record JAZSCY010000139.1, on the reverse strand, counting down.
AAAGCGCAGATGATCACCGTTCCCTTTCGTCCGATCCGATTGATGATGGCGGTTGTTTTTTCACGCAGCTCCGAAACATTCAATTTCATAGGTACCTCCAGAAAAATTATTTTATTCCATTTATATGCGCGCCGGACCATGTCTATGAATCCGTCATGTGCCGGCCACATAGATTCTGGATGAGGGAATTCCAAACGCCGCCCCCAGAAGTTCGGTGATCATAAGCTGCACGGCGCTGTCATCCCCGTGACTGCACACCACCGCAATTCCCCGGATTTTGGGATAGATCTCCTGCACCACCAGAGGTGTGTCGCTGTTTTTACTCATATATCGGTCTGAAAAGGAAGCGGATACGTTTTCAGCATACACATACTCACTCCCTCCTTCCAGTGTCAAAAGGACATGCACCTCCCCGATTCCGTGAATCTCGCGGCACAGGGCTTCTATTCGATCCTCCAGCTCCTTGGTGTAGAAACGCACAGACAAATACTCCTCGGAGGACGTCTGTGATTGTGTTTCGTTTGTCTGTGTCCACTCCCCTCCGATCAGCAGAAATACTACACCCAATATTCCCAGAAGAATGGGCCAAAACATTTTTTTGCCTGACAAGAATTCTATAATCTTACTCATTCGACATTACCTCCATCAAGGATAGGCTTTTACATCGCAGGGACAAAGCAGGAGATCCTCCACAAAGGCTTCTATGCTTTCTTTTTCGTGCAGATATTCCTCGTCAACGAATACGCAAAGCCTGTCTACAACTACCGTTCCGTCC
>JAZSCY010000039.1:0-2327 GCA_045530875.1 Eubacteriales bacterium | reverse complement strand
CGTCAGAAGATCAACACCACCTTCATTTATGTTACCCATGACCAGACCGAGGCTATGACTCTGGGTGATCGTATCGTCATCATGCGTGACGGCTTCATCCAGCAGATCGGTACTCCTCAGGAGGTCTTCAATCATCCGTATAATCTGTTCGTCGCCGGCTTCATCGGCGCACCTCAGATGTCTTCTTCAACGCCGAGCTGGTAAAGAACGGCGAGAAGTATATTGTTGAGATTGGCGGCATTTCTGTAGAGCTGCCCGAAGATAAGCAGAAGCGGCTGGCAAAGAATAAGGTCGAATCCCAGTCTATCACCCTGGGTGTCCGTCCCGAGCACATCACCCTGGAAGAGGGTGGCATCCGCGCCAAGGTCGACGTTCACGAGCTGATGGGTTCCTCCATCCACCTGCACGTCACCGCTCTGGGCCAGGATGTGGTTATGGTCATTTCCACCATGAACATGACCGGTGCGGAAGTTTCCGCACTGAGCATGGGCGCAGCTGTCAACTTCACCTTCCCCGGCAACTGCTGCCACGTCTTCAATAAGGAGACCGGCATCAATCTGGAAGCATAAGTTAACTATCCTACATAACTGAGCTGTTTTCTTCATAGGGGAGATTTCCTCCCCCCTCCCTTCCTGGGGGGTACAGGCTTTCATATTCCTGTGCCCCCTAAGGATGTATTATTTTACAATTTTTTGAAGCAGGCCCACCAGGGCACACAGGAGGTTTCACATGTTTTATAAAAATGCCCGTATTTTCTGTTCTGATTTTCAATTCCGCAACGGCGCCTTTGAAGTAAAAGACGGTCGCTTCGGCCAGATCCTGCCGGAAACTGTACCGGAAGATGCCATCGACCTGAAGGGTGCCATCGTGCTCCCCGGCCTTATCGATATCCACAACCACGGTAACTCCAATGCGGACTTGTCTGACGGTGATTACAAGGGCCTTAAGAGAATGGCCAAATATCTTGCGGAAAACGGTGTCACTTCCTTCGTCCCTGCATCGATAACACTGCCGTATGATGTGTTAGAAAAAGCCTTTGCCACAGCTAAGCAGCTTCATGACGAAAACCCCGCCGGTCATTCCCGACTTCTGGGTATCCACATGGAAGGTCCCTATTTCTGTGAAAAGAAGAAGGGCGGCCAGAACGGCGCTTACCTAAAAAACCCCGATTTTGAGGGCTTCAAGAAGCTCTATGACGGTTGTGACGGTCTGATCCGTATTGTGGATCTAGCCCCGGAGCTTCCTGGCGCGGAGGAATTTATCGCAAGGGCCCGCAAGCTGTGTACGGTCTCTATTGCCCACACGGATGCGGATTATGCGCAAGCAAAAGCGGCCTTTGATGTAGGAGCTACCCACTTGACCCATCTTTTTAACGCAATGTCTGGCATCCATCACCGCAACCCCGGTGTAATCCCGGCGGCTGTGGAGAACCCCTGCGTTCGTGCTGAATTGATTGGCGACGGCATACACGTCCATCCTGCTGTTGTGCGCATGGCATTTGCTATGTTCGGCGGGGAGCGGGTTATCCTTATTTCTGATTCCATCCGCTGTTGCGGCTTACCGGAGGGTACCAAATTTGACCTAGGTGGGCAGGATGCCTATATACGAGACGGCGTAGCAAAACTTGCAGACGGAACAATCTGCGGTTCTTTGGCTAATTTGTTTGATTGTCTTGTAAACGCAATCCGTATGGGAGTACGGGCGGAGGATGCGATCCGGGCAGCTACTTATAATCCCGCCTGTGCGATCGGTGCAGAAAACACAGTCGGCTCCATTGAAACCGGCAAAATAGCAGACTTTGTGGTTTGCAGTGAGGATTATAGCCGGCTACAGGTGTATATTTCCGGAACAAGCATTCTATAGGAATATCTCATGAAACGTTTTGGAGATATAATTCGTGTTCCTGCTGAAAAGTATGCAGAATACGCGGAAAAGCACGACAATATTTAGCCCAGCATCGTGCAGATGATGCACGATGCACACATTGAGAACTTTACTATTTTCCATCGGGACGGCTATCTGTTCAAGTACTATGAGTATACCGGCGATGACTACCAAAACGATATGAAGAAGCTTAATGACAACGAGGTGCATCAGCAATGGCTGGAGTTTACTGCTGTGTGTCAGCAACCTGTGCAGTCCGCCAGTGAAGGCGAGTGGTGGGCTCCAATGGATAGTATTTTTCATATTTTATAATTTATGGAGGAACTTGCGATGAAGCGTTCTGAAGTAAACCAATATCTGCGGTGAGCTGTAGCGCTGATGGACAAATATCAATTCAAACTCCCGCTCTTCGCTTACTGGACCATGGACGAATGGAAGAAAAA
>JAZSCY010000059.1:0-5741 GCA_045530875.1 Eubacteriales bacterium | reverse complement strand
CCGCTTGGCCTCCGACTTCATCGAGGATAATATATCCGCTCTGCTGTGCCATCGTGGTGATTGCTTCGTCCACGCTGATCTGGCGGTAGGCGTTTGTCTGTTCTTTGTTCATCATCATTTTCACGATTGCATCTGCGGTCCGTGCAATCTGCTCCTCATTTGTGATATTTGGCGTTCCGTCGCCGTCCTGCGCTCCGTACATTCCGAAGTTTGCGTGACATCCGCCGTGGATGACCAGCTCGGTGAAATCGGGCGGCAGATTGGATTTATTATTCTCATAGTTTTCGCGCTTCATAACCTTATCCTCGCTTCCGTATACGGACAGCACTGCGAGATCGGATTCCGACAGATCCGCCGTCGAGTACGCACCGAGCAGAACGAGTCCAGCGAAATCGTCTGTGTGCGACGCGACATAGGACGCCGCCATGGAGCCACCCAGCGAATGACCGCCTATGTACCAATCCTCGATTTCGGGATATTCGTTTTGTATGCCCTCCGCCGCGTTTATATCGAGCACCGCAAGATTGAACGGCATCTCCACAAGCACACACGTTACGCCGTGCTCGGACACCGCCTGCATCAGCGGGATATACGCGGTGTACTCCACCTTGCCGCCGGGGTAGAAGATGAAGCCTTTCGTTGCGCCGTCGCACTCGAACACAATGGTACCGTCGGGCTGTTCTTCCCATTCGCTTCCTTGCGGTAAAAAGGCTTGTATCGCCTCCATATCGGCCCGGTAATAGTCGCCGAGATAGATGGCACACGCACCGACTAAAACGGCAAGCACAAGCGTGACAGCGGTGGCGATTATGATTCTTCGTTTGGTTTTTGAGGTGAGTTTTGTCATGGCGTCTCTCCGTGATGTATGTTATCATCATTATACCATGTTTTTGCAGAGAGTGAAATGGGTTTGTGTGAATATTAAAGGCGGATATTTTTTGACTATGTAAGATCATATATTTAAAGGGATGACCAAAACGGTCATCCCTTTCTTGAGGCTCTCAAAAAGCGTCGTCGAAGCCATCGTCGAAGTCATCGTCATCGAACCCATCGTCGAACTCATCGTCATCGAAGTCATCATCGAAGTCATCGTCGTCATCGGTACTAAGCGGGAGTATGCCTCTCTCCGCCTCTTTTTCCTCTTCCTCGACGAGATCCATGTACATCGCGGCATCCACCGCTCGCTCAAACGAGTCAAGCTCGCCGTCTCCATCCAAGTCAAACAGTTCCTTGAAAAATCCTTTGTCTCCCATTACGCATATCTCCTTTTGCTTGATATCTACAGTATATGCGCACACCTGTCCCATAAAGCGGACAGCATTAGCCTGCCCTCTCATGTTATATCTCTCAGGAGGGGATTTATTGTTATCAATATCTCGCTATTTACACGAGCACGGCTTTGGTATCCTGCTTATTCATATACATAGCGTGATCTGCCTTGGCAAACACATCTGTGTAAATTCGATCGATTGCCGGGTCAAACACGGAAACACCTCTGGCCACGGAAACCGGGATCGTTTCATCATTTACGGTGATATAATCCGCTGAGAACGCCGCATCCATCCGCTCGATAAGCGTACGGTGACGCTCCAGATCCTTCCCTTTCAATACAACCACAAACTCATCGCCGCCTATCCGGTACACGGAGCTTGCCTTGAAAATCTCCGTTAGGATTCTCGATGCATGGACAATGAGCTCATTGCCCACATCGTGTCCGTAGGTGTCGTTGGTTTTTTTCAGATTGTTAATATCCACCACGATTACGCCAAAGGAGGGATTATCCAGATTGATTTCCTTATTGAGTGCCTCAATCGCCTCGGTGTACGCCGTGCTGTTCTTGACGCCAGTGAGGGAATCTCTGTAGGCAAGCGCATTGATGTACGTGGAATACTCGCGGATCTTTGCGTAAGTATCGCTGAGCACCCGGGACAGCATGCCGATCTCATCCTTGGAATCCACTAGCAGTTCCACATCCTGCACACCGGAGGAGATGGTTCCTGCGGCGGCAGTCAGTTTTTTCAACGGCGTAACGATTTTATGTGTCACCCAGAATGTATACAGAATGGCGAGGATAAGCACCACCAGAAAAGCACAGATGATGTAGTTGAGCATGGGGCGAATACCGCTTTGGATATCCTGGTACGCAGCCCGAAGTTCCAGATTCATTCCGTTTTTGAGAGCCGTGGTAGCCTCGGTGTATTCCTTCTTCAGCAGGACATTCTCCGAAGGATTATAGCAAGCGGACTTATCGTCACTGAGCAGAAGCGCATGACCGGACTCATAAACGGATATTTCATTTACCAGATCAAGCAGATAATTGAAATCCATATTGAAGCCAAGAAAGCCGACAAATGTGTTGTCCTTATATATGGGTGCAAGGTAGGACACAACTGTATCGTCAGGCGCAAATGTACTTCTGCGGGGCTGCAGCCAGGTATTACCGGATCCGATCACGTCAAATCCGCACTCCTTAATGAATTGGGCATTAAAGAGATCCAGCGCCGCAAATTCTTCTTTGGAAAGCTCATACAAGCCTTCCGGCTTGAACTTTGAGTAAAATCCGGTAGTGACACCGCCTGTCACCTCAGGCGAGAAGCAGAGATAGTATGAGGCTGTTCCCGCCGTATTGAGCGCAACCTCGTCAAAAAGGTGGCGTATCTCCTGCGTATACTTCTCCAGATACACCTCATCCTTCAGCGAATTCACGTCAAGCAGCTCATGGAGCGCATAATGCTCCATGATGGCCGCCGACTGCATAAAATCGTTCAGCATATCGTTGATATAGGCGGCTTCCTTTTCAGACACGTTATTCAGAATTCTGTCCGCATCCTTATGCATGATCTCATGCGTTACCCCGACTGCGATGGCGGTCACAAGCGCGGTGATCACGATAAGTGCGGTGATTACAACAAACAGTATTTTGCTTTGGATCGTCTTCATTAGTCTATGCTCCTTGGTATATTCTTTAAGCGTCTCAGGCGCCTTCCACACCGGTAAGTATGCGATGGTATCCTTCAAGCAATACCTTCCCGTTTTCATCCAGTGTGCGTATTCCGCTGCTGCGTACAGTTACCTCTCCGATCTCCGGATGACTCCACTGATAACCGAGCTGTACTGCTCTTCCGCCGTGAATCATCCGATCGACTGCGCCTCTCACATATTCCTTATCTTTCTCGGAAATGCGGCTGTACCAATAGCTATAGCATTCGGTGGGAGACAGTTTTTCCGTAAGGCCGAGCACACGCTCCATCACCTCATCCACGTGCAATTCATGCCGGTGGGATTTCCCGTCAATACGGATCATCCACAGGCCGATATCGTTTGCGCGAAGGATGTTCTTGGGATCGAAATGTATGGTGCCAAACTGCTCCTTAAAGCGGTGAATCTCCTCAATGGCCGCCATCCTTGCCTTATAGGCGTCGGAGGATGTGCAAATGTACTTCTGAAAAATCTCCTCGGCCGTGCAAGGCTTATCAAAGAGATATCCTTGGAAAATATCTGCCTGAAGCGGCTCAAGGATGGAAAGTTCTTTAGCGGTTTCCACCCCCTCACAGCAGGCGTGAATGGAATTGGTTTTCGCAAATTCGATCACGTTGCTGATCAGGCGATAATTGTAGGTATTCTTCTCGATTTCGGCCACAAAACTACGGTCGATCTTGATTTCACTGACATCCAACTGCTTCAGATACCCCAGATTGGAGTAGCCGGTGCCGAAATCGTCGATGGAGAAGCGCACTCCGTAGGATTTTATGTACTTGATCAGATTGTAATAATGCTTGTTTCCGCTCAGCTGCACGGACTCGGTCAACTCCACCGTAAGCGCATTTCCGGGAAGTTCGACATTCTTCAGAGCATCTATGATCTTCTCACCGAGTCTTCGGTCTTCAAACTGCACGGAGGAGAAGTTAACCGCCACTTGAAGCGCAGGAAAGCTTTCACGCCACTTTTTGCACTGCGCGAGGGCGGTTTCCAGCACCCACATCCCCACGGGATCGATCAGCCCCGACTGCTCAAGAAGGGGGATAAACTCATCCGGGAAAACCCTTCCCCGCTTGGGAGAATGGTAACGCAGCAACGCTTCCACGCCGTAAAGCTCATAACTGCCGCTTTTTATCTGCGGCTGATAGAAGACCTCAAAGCCGTCAAATCCGTTCTGCACGCTTTCCTTCATTTCCTCCAGGAGCATCAGGGATGCAATTCTCTGCTGCACCTCCTCAGCGGAAAAGAACTCAATTCCGCCGATGGGATTCTCACTTGCCTTTTTCAGGGTAATATTGGCTGAATCGATCAGCTGGGACACGTCCAGAAAAACGCCCGCATCGATCGGCACAACACCGGCAAAAAGCGTACATTTATCCTGCAGTGCCTCGCTGACGGTATGATAGATCGATTCCACCGTTCTCTCGGAGGTATCCTCCAGAATAATGGCAAAATTGTTGTGATCAATGTGGTAGGACTCTTCGATGTGCTCAACATCCTCAAGAATATCCGCCACATCGCAAAGCAGTTGATTGCCAAAGTTTCTGCCATGGCTCAGGCTGATATCGGCCAACATAGGGATTTCCAGCATCATCAGCCAACCGGCACCGCACTCGAGTCTGTTTTTCAGATCCTCGCGCAGTTTCGTTTTGTTCCACAGACCTGTGAGGGGATTGAACAGATGCCGGACAGCCTCCTCCGACAAACGGCCGAGCACAAAGGACGGATTTCCATCATCGTCGTAAAGCAGTTTTCCCCGCGAATTGACCCACACAGTCTCGCCGCGCCGGTTGAACACACGGAAATTCAGATCGTGAAACTCCTTATGTCCCATGCATGTTTTACCAAACTCCTGTGCAACCATTTTGCGGTCTGCCGGATGCACAATGGCAAGCATTTCCTCGGAGGTGCACACCTGCCGCTCGGGTGTACCGATGGCAAACACACGGTTAATGGAGCCAAAAAAATGGTTCTGATTGTTCTTTATATCGTATATAAACAGAAAATCATCCGTTGTCTGATTGATAACCTCCAGAAAATGCCGGACTGTGGAAAAATCCTTCACTCCATGTAATAATTTATCCATGATATTCTCCGTTGTACTGAATCAAAGTAGCGTCCTCGATGCCGTCCAGTGCACGAATCTTGTCCATAAAAAATGTGTCGTTGTTTTTGCAGAAAACCTCAATCGCCATCTCGGTTTTTTCTTTGCGCATGGTCTTGGATTTTATAAAATGCTTGATCTTGCCTAGGGCACGGATTACGTTGTCTCCCGCCTCATCTCCGGTGTAGTGCACCACGAGGATGTAGATTCTTCCCTTCTGCTGTTTATGATAAAACAGAACGATCATAATCGTCATAACGGCAGCAGCGACGATAACCAGCACATACATACCCGCGCCGGCGGTAATGCCCGTTGTGATCGCCCAGAACAGGTAAAGCAGATCCAGGGGATCTTTGACAGCGGTACGGAAGCGAACGATGGAAAGCGCGCCGACCATACCCAGGGAGATCACGATATTGGTACTGATGGCCAACGTAACCATAGCCGTCAGCACAGTCATTCCCACCAGTGTAATCGCAAAGGCACGGGAATAGATCACGCCCGTGTAAAATTTTCTGTACACGAAATAGATGACGGCACCCATAATGAGAGCAGTCAAAAGCCCGATAGCCGCGTTTGTTATGCTCACACCGTCAAACATACCCGACTCAATAATAGAATTTTTTATAAAGTCCTGTACACTCATAGTCATCCTCCA
>JAZSCY010000029.1:0-4822 GCA_045530875.1 Eubacteriales bacterium | reverse complement strand
CTTCGGTGATCTCTCCGAGAACAGTGAGTACGATGAGGCGAAGAACGAACAGGCAAAGACCGTTACCCGTATTGCCGAGCTGGAGAAGCTCATCAACGAAGCCACCATCATCAACGAGAGCGAGATTCGTGCCGACGTGGTCAATCTGGGCTCCTTTGTCAAGGTGTACGACAGCGATATGGACGAAGAAGTGGAGTACAGCATCGTTGGTTCCAACGAGGCCGATCCCATGCAGGGCCGTATTTCCGATCAGAGCCCCCTGGGCAGCGCTATGCTGGGTGCCAAGGTAGGCGAGGAAGTTACCGTAGTAGCCCCCTTTGGCGAATATAAAGTGAAGATTCTGGCGGTAAGCCGCTCCAAGGATAACTGAGACAACAGAAAGGAAACTCCGTCACCGGAGGAAACAGCAGTATGGCAGACGAAATTCGCAACAATACGCAAAACACCGCGGCCGAGCCTCAGCTCAGCGAAATTCTGCAGGTGCGCCGCGATAAACTGAAGGCTTTGCAGGATGCGGGATGCGACCCCTTCCAGATCACCAAGTTTGAGGTGTCCCATCACGCCGAGGAGATCAAGGCGCAGTACGATGCCCTGGAGGAAAAGGAAGTAACCGTGGCCGGCCGTATGATGGCTAAGCGCATTATGGGTAAGGCATCCTTTGCCCACGTGCAGGATCTGAGCGGCAAAATGCAGTTGTACATCGCCCGGGACAGCCTGGGTGAGGAGCCCTACGCCGGCTTCAAGAAGATGGATATCGGCGATATCATCGGCGTAAAGGGTACCGTATTCAAGACCAAGACCGGCGAGATCTCCCTCCACGTAACCGAGCTGACTCTGCTGTCCAAGAGCCTGCAGCCTCTGCCGGAGAAGTTCCACGGCCTGACCAATGTGGATCAGCGCTACCGCCAGCGGTATGTGGATCTGATCACCAATCCCGAATCCAAGGATACCTTTATCAAGCGCTCCAAGATCATCAGCTCTATCCGCCGTTTCCTGGATGATCAGGGCTTTATGGAAGTGGAGACGCCCATGCTGGTGTCCAATGCGGGTGGTGCTGCTGCCCGTCCCTTTGAGACTCATTTCAATGCGCTGGATGAGGATTTCAAACTCCGTATTTCTCTGGAACTGTACCTGAAGCGACTCATCGTGGGTGGCCTGGAGAGAGTGTACGAGATCGGCCGCGTGTTCCGCAACGAAGGTTTGGATACCCGTCACAATCCCGAATTCACCCTGATGGAGCTGTATCAGGCCTATACCGATTACCACGGTATGATGGATCTGACCGAGAATATGTACCGCCACGTGGCGAGGGAGGTTCTGGGCACCACTACTATTACGTACAACGGCGTGGAGATGGATCTGGGCAAGCCTTTTGCCCGCATCACCATGGTGGACGCGGTGAAGCAGTACTCCGGCGTGGATTTCCATGAAATCAAGACTCTGGAGGAGGCCCGTGCCGCCGCCGCCGCCCATCACGTGGAATACGAGGACCGCCATAAGAAGGGCGATATCCTGAATCTGTTTTTTGAAACCTTTGTGGAGCATCACTTGATCCAGCCCACCTTCGTGATGGATCATCCCGTAGAGATTTCTCCCCTGACCAAGAGAAAGCCCGACAATCCCGAGTACGTGGAGCGTTTCGAGTTCTTCATGAACGGCTGGGAGATGGCCAACGCCTACTCCGAGTTGAACGATCCTATCGATCAGCGTGAGCGCTTTGCTGCACAGGAAGAGCAGTTCGCCGCCGGTGACGAAGAGGCCAACCACACCGATGAGGACTTCCTCAATGCACTGGAGATCGGTATGCCCCCCACAGGCGGCATCGGCTACGGTATCGACCGTATGTGCATGCTGCTGACAGACTCTGCCGCCATCCGCGACGTGCTTCTGTTCCCCACGATGAAGACAGTTGACTAAACAGACTGTACACTCCGGTGCACAGTGATGTTTGTGGTAAAAAGTTGTGCTTGGAAAACAAGACAGTGAAAGGATGCTGGATGTATGAGCGTGAATACAGGCCACGTTATTTTAAGCCAAGGTGAGGTTGAACTTTGGTCCGGTAAACCGAAAAAAAGCGCATTCATTGCCACCAAATCGCTGACGATGCTTCCGCTTGCCTTTGTTTGGCTTCTGATTGATTTTCCATTCATCCAATCGTCCCTGCAAAACGGGGAAGATGCAATGATTATACTCCCCTTTTTTGCGCTGCACCTTATGCCCGTTTGGATTTGGCTTGCGAATGTCATTACCGCCAGCCGACGTTGGACAAACACTACGTACTACGTTACCAATCGGCGCATCATTATTCAGGGTGGATTTTTCGCTGTGAACGAAACGTCTTTGTTTTATAAAGACTTGCGGAATACACGGCTGAATATTGGATTTTTGGATAAGGTGTTCCATACGGGAGATATTTGCTTCGACGATGGCTATCAGTACGACAGAAGACGTTCGAGAAATAACGGACTTGTTTTGGGAAATACCGGATTCGTTTTTGAGGATATGGAAGATGCGTCCGAAGTATATAGTCGGATTCAAAAGATTATTCTGGATATACAGACGGATATGGAATACCCCAACGCTCTTCGCCCGGATGTAAATCCCGGCTATACGACGGAATATCGTCCCTGATGCAGATTTCCACAATGAAGACAATTGACTAAAATGTAAAATCCCCGCATATCATTCGATGTGCGGGGTTTTTATGAATAATAAAGCGGATATCAATTCGCTCTATGGGAGTGACACCGATAAAAAATTATGATATAATGTAAGCAAAAAGGAGGTGTCAGCATTGAAATTCAGAGAAGGATGTAAAGTGCCGTTTCCGGAAAGAGTTTTGGAAGGATATTCCTATGAAGCCCCTTGGTTCACGGCGAACGTGGATACCGATAAAATCCGAGAGGTGTTGGAGCATTTTATTTCTATTCATCAGGAGCCGCTTTTCTTTATTTTGGAATTGCCGTCAAAGAAGAAGGATGAAACGGAGATTCGCCCCGGTGTGGTTGAGAAACTCCACAAGGACGTATATTGCTTGGGCGGCAGAACACAGGAGGATGCGCTGGCTTTACTGCATCGCTTCGGTGATGTGCTGATCCGTGACGGAATGAGCGCCTTTGGATTTGGATGCCATCAGTCGCATGAGGAAATTATGGTCGGCCAATATAATGTGGTGTCCATTTATACGGGAGATGAAAAAGCATACGAGGGCTTTTTCGAGCGCCATGATATCCATCGGGTACAGCCGTTGGTTACCGCGTGGAATACGTTTACCAAAGATTCTCCCGGTGAGTGCGAAAGAATCGATACAGATGGCAAAAGTGTCTTCGATATTCCGGATATTTGTGCGGAGTGGGGAATGTTTCTGGCGGAGCGGCGAGAAGAGTGAGTTTGCGGAACAATTCCGTTTGTTAGGTCGTCTATATAGGCAAAGATAACCGTACGGGGAGAGAAAATGAAAATAGCAGGAAGAATTATCAAATGGACGATTCTTTCGTGTATAGCGGCGTTTCTTCTGACATGGTGGGGCGCCATGCTGACGAATTATGTCCGTACCGTAAAGTACAAAGACGTGATGGAGAATATGGTGTTTGATGAGAGAGAGTATATCCCCGAGTACGTGTACGAGCGGGTTTTGTCCTATTCGGAGGAAGAGGTCAAAACGTACTTTGTTGTGCAGTGCACCGACTACTATAACGGTGGAATTACAAGATACTCTCGCGACAAGACTGGCAAATGGCACGTGTCAGAAACCCATACGTGGTCTCACAGAGGCACGGCGGAGGATTATATCTGGCCGTACTGGCATCATTGGTTCAAGTATCAAAGATAAACAGAGGGCTGTGGCAATTTGTCACAGCCTTTTTCGTCAAACAAACGATATAGCAGGATTCGGGCTGTCGTGGGCGCCAGCCCCTACGAAAAGATGTGGGCGTTACCCTCTGTAGGGGACGGCGCCTTCGACGTCCCGCCAAAAGTGCGGCGTGTCTTTTGTTTCGTTAACAAACGGAATGGCAAATTGCCACAGCTTTTTTTCGTCAAAAAAAACAAAAAAATGTGCCCCCCAAAAACAAACCTTGACCATATCTGTGGTTGAATAAAAGCGAGGAATGTGGTATACTTTTAGTACAAGGGATCCGTATGTCCGGGTGCCTTGCAGCAACTGAAATTTGGAGTGACAATTATGCAGAACAAATACCCCTACGAAGGTTGGAGAGGATTTGAAGGCGGTACATGGGTGCGGGAGATCAACATCCGCAGTTTCATTCGCCATAACTATACACCCTACGACGGAGACGAAGCGTTTCTGGAGGGACCGACACAGGATACACTGGATCTGTGGGAGCAGGTCATGGATCTGACCCGGCAGGAAAGAGAGGCCGGCGGTGTGCTGGATATGGACACCAAGATCATTTCTACCATCACCTCCCACGGCCCCGGTTATCTGAACAAAGATAAAGAGAAGATCGTTGGTTTTCAGACCGATAAGCCTTTTAAGCGCGCTATGATGCCCTACGGCGGCATCCGTATGGCGGAGAAGGCCTGTGCGGACAACGGCTACACCATCGATCCCCAGGTGAAGGAGTTCTTCACCCTGCACCGCAAGACCCACAATGCCGGTGTTTTTGATGCCTATACCCCCGAGATGCGTGCCTGCCGCTCCAGCCACATCATTACCGGCCTGCCCGATGCCTATGGCCGGGGCCGTATCATCGGCGACTACCGCCGGATCGCCCTGTACGGTGTGGACCGTCTGATCGAGGACAAGGAGGAGCAGAAGAACCGCACAGACTCCGCCATGTACTCCGATGTTATCCGGGAC
>JAZSCY010000026.1:0-7155 GCA_045530875.1 Eubacteriales bacterium | reverse complement strand
GTACGTCCCACCGCATCCCAATCCAGCCGCCTGAGAAATGCATCCGCGTAGGCGCGCCGATCCTCCCCAAAGCGGCCGATGTAGGCATGCTCCCACAAATCCAGAGAAAGCAGCGGCAGATAAGGGGCCGGGGGCAGATCGTATCCTTTTGTGGCCACCAGCCGCAGACGGGTAATGTGAGAGCGGCTTTCCGTACACAGCCACAGAAATCCGCCCGTCTGCATCCGCTTGGCTTCCTCCCGGAAAATATAAAAAAAGCTGTCCGCCGATCCAAAGGAGCGCCGGAGCACCTCCGACACATCCTCTCCCGGCAGATGTTCCCCTTCATCCGCCGTCAGATAGCGAAAATAGTATTCATGGCAAGCGATTCCGCCGGCACTGAAACGCACATCTTCCCGAAGAATCCGGGGAAACTGAAACGCCCGGCGGCAGATCTCCTCCGCTTCCATGCCGTGCATCACGGGGAATCCGTCGATCAGCACGCCCAGATCCGCGCACAGCCGTCCCACGATCACGTGAATATGTACCTCCATAGTCTGCCGATCCGCCAACGGCAAACATGCCTCACAGCCGAAGGACGGCTGGGGCGCGATGATTCTGTATCTCTCCACTGTATCCCTCCCATCTCCTTTGTTCATGCATATGAAAAAAGTTGGGATTTTATACTTGTAATCCCCCGGGCAAAGTGCTACAATGTGAGCAGAAAACCGCACACAGTATACATGGAGGATCATCATGGAAAAAGCACTGAATACCCGTCCCCTGGTATGGGCCCATCGGGGTGCATCCGCCTATGCACCTGAAAACACCCTGCCCGCCTTTCGTCTGGCGGCAGAAATGCACGCCGACGGCGTAGAATTGGATGTGTATCTGACGAAGGACGATCAGATTGTCGTCTGTCACGACAACAAAATCGACCGCACCTCCACCGGATGTGGACTAATCTCCGAGCACACCCTGGAGGAGCTGCGTGTTTATTCCTTCCACAATTCCATGGAAGGCTTTGAAAACACGCCCATCCCCACACTGGCAGAAGTATACGAGTTGCTGGCTCCCACCACTCTTTCGGTAAATGTGGAGATCAAAAGCCGCGACAGCCGCCTGCCCGCCATGTGCTGTGATCTGGCGAAACAGTACGGCATGGAGGATCGGGTATACTATTCCTCCTTTTATCATCCTGCTCTGCTGGCGGTGCATGACGTAGATCCGTATCTGCCGGTGGCCCCGTTGTTCGATTGCAATCTGGTGTATCCCTGGCTGTATGCTTCCACTTTTGGAGCGCAGGCCATCCATCCCCATCACGGTGCATTTCGACTCGCCCCGGAGATCATCCGGGAGTGTCATATGCGTGGCATCCGCGTGAATTTCTGGACCTGCGACGATCCGGAGATCATCGATACGCTGGCCAAGGCGGGATGCGACGCGCTGATCACCAACAAACCGGATGTGGCCATCGAAGTGCTGAAAAGTGCCGGTTTGTACGGCTGATCCCGGTTCTTTTGGCGGGCGCCAAATTTGACTTTGTGTTGGGCGTTTGCAAAATATACATAAAAACAAAAAGAAAAACGGCCCATTCCCGAGGGAATTGCCGTTTTCTGGAGCTACTGGCCGGACTTGAACCGGCGACCTGCTGATTACGAATCAGCTGCTCTGCCAACTGAGCCACAGTAGCGTCATACCGCTTCCATATTATACTATACCCACCCCATAATGTCAAGAAGATTTTGATTTTTTTGCGTAGTTTGCAAAAAAACGGCTTGCCTTGCGGCCCACTATGCGATATAATAATACATAGATAGATTTCCCCGAATTTCAATGTTTATAAGGAGTTTATTATGGGCACTTTCTGGTCGGATTTCAAAAAGTTTATCTCCAAGGGCAACGTAATCGACCTCTCCGTCGGCGTTGTAATCGGCGGCGCGTTCGGTAAGATCACCTCCAGCCTGGTGGCGGATATCATTATGCCGCTGGTAGGTCTGGCCGTGGGCGGTCTGGACGTTTCCCAGTGGAAGATCGTTCTGAAGGAAGCAGTCCTGGCTGCTGACGGCGTGACTGTGGAGGCCGCTGAGGTGGCTGTCCGCTACGGCAATTTCCTGCAGATGATTCTGGACTTCCTCATCATCGCGTTCAGCATTTTCTGTGTTTTGCGCGTTGTGATGCACTCCAAGCGGAAGGCAGAAGCACAGGCTGCCGCAGAAGCTGCTGAAGCTAAGGCCAAGGCAGATGCGGAGGCAAAAGTTGCCGCTGAGGCCGCCGCAGAAGCAGCCGCTGCCGCACAGAAGAAGATCGAGGACGAGCGCGCTGAAGAATTGGCTCTGCTCCGTGAGATCCGCGATTCTCTGAAGAAGTAATTCTCCGATAAAAATCCCCGACAGATACACTGTCGGGGATTTTTCATTTAAACTTATATATTTCGTTCCATTTCATCGGTAGGACCATAATTCATATGCCAATCAAGATAGGACGCCAATACTCCACAATTTGTACAGCGACTGCCAATGTATACCCACTCTACGTCCCCATTTTCTCTGCGTATGAAGCCCACTTTTACATTGTGTTCTTTTGATGTTTTACAAACTGCACACTTTCGCAATCTCGGTTTTGCTTCTTCCCATATATCCGGGCAATCCAGCAAAATTTTCTTTTCTCCGCATCTTGGGCACTTAACCTGAATGGCTTCCTCATTGCTATCGATACGCATTATCAGCGCCTCACTCTTACAGGAATGGCAAATCACAGATTTTATGTCAATGTTATCTACTTCAGTGTACGCCTTCAAAAACTCATCAATATCATCGGCACAGTCTCCGTACCAATATTCTCTTGATTTATCGATCATATCCCCATTTCTCCTTAAACGCAAAGCCTTCGCTCCGTTTTATCGCCAGTTTTGCCTTTGTATTACAAAGGACAAAAAGCCCTGCCCCCAATGGTGCGCATCCTGAGTCTCCCTCCGGGAGGGAGGACGAAATTTTGTGCTTGCAAATCCTCCGTTGAAAACAATAGGGAAAGCCTTCGGGGGATTTATTCTTCACAGATATTTGATGTACACCCTCGAATCCTCGCCGTGCAGGTCCTTCATCGTCTGGAAATACGTGTATCCGTATTTTTCGTACAGGCCGATGTGACTGGTGGAAATGTGGGTCTTCTCTGCCCCGGCCGCCTTGGCCAATTCTTCCGCGTGGCGGATCAGTTTCCCCACGTGCCGGTGTCCCCGGTACGAAGGAAACGTATAGACAAATCCGATCCAGGGAGTCAGATCGGTGGGCTGGATATCGTCCAGCGGGGCCAGGGTGCAAAAGGAAACCAGATTGTCTCCCTCGGTCAAAAGCAGGATTTGAGCCTCCTCGCCGATCAGCTGCTTCATCGATCCGTCCGACAGCCGGCGGTGCAGCATCCGTCCCGCATCCCATTCACATTCCCCCAGCTTTGTGAGCCAGTATTCCTTGTTTTCCGTGCTGAAATATTCAATGATTTCCATAATAGCAACTCCGTTTACGCATCAAAATCTTCCTCATGCTCCCGGAAGAAATCGTGGAGCAATCGGACGTTTGGGAGGTCCGTCCATCGGGTGGTGGTGACGGGACGGGCATCCATATCGTAGATCTTTGCGCCGCGAATGGAGAGCAGGATGGGGGAATGGGTGGCGATCACCAACTGGCATCCGTAGAAGCGGGCCGCCTCCAGAAGGAAAGAGGCCAGTTGCACCTGGAACACGGGGGACAAACTGTTCTCCGGCTCGTCCAGAAGATAGAGGGAATCCTCCCCAATGGCGTCTGTGAAAAATTTCAGCGCGCACTCCCCGTTGGATGCCTCCTCCGCCGGGCGGGAGAGATAGGCTTTCACATATTTGGAGGGAGTACCCATGGTCAGATTGGACCGTTTCAGGTCCTCCTCGTATTTCAGAATATTTCCACGGATAATCCCGCCGCCCCGTATACGGCGATCCCGCTCTGTCCAATATTCATCAATCAGCGCATCCCGCTCCGCATCCCTCTCTTCATTGATGCGGCGGTTTTTCAGGATAGACTGAAACACATCGTCGCTGGTGATGATCCGGCTGCCACGAGGAATCAGAGGCTCCCCGCCGTCGTTGACGCGGCATTCCTTGATATAATCCCGGAAGAAGGGCGTGGTGTTGAAGGGCGCAGAACGGGACAGATCCAGCTTTTCCGCGATCACGTTGAGGAGGGTGGATTTGCCCGATCCGTTGCCGCCGGCGAAGATAGTGATAGGCGCAAACTCCACATAGGTAAGCTCCCGCTTCGGAAACACGCCGAAGGGATAGGTGTTCTCATAGCAGGTCATGGTGTATTTATGATTGCGGCCGCAGACGGCGCCATCATGGACTTCCCCATACAGGGCAGTAAACTCCGCCCCGTCATCCGGCAGTTGCAGTGATCCCAGATACAGCATAGGCCCTCCCTCAAAAAATCTTTCTGTATATAGGATACCAAACACCCCGGACGGTGTCAAGGGACAATTTACAATGGTTATGGCACGATTTACAAAAAGAGCACGAGCGATTTTGTTCGTACTCCTTTTTCATACGCCTTGCAGGGTATAATGTGTTACGCCTTGCAGATGTACTGTCGGGCGGTAATGAGCCTCCCTTGTGTAAAGGGAGGTGGCTCGCTCAAGCGAGACGGAGGGATTGTAAAAACAAAATTTCATCGCAAAACAATCCCTCAGCCGCCTTCGGCGTCAGCTCCCTTTGCACAAGGGAGCCTTTGGTTTGTGCGCCCCAAAAGTATATCTACTTTTCCTGACAAGCACTGCTTTTGTGGACACAAAAACAAAGCCCCGCACAAGGCGGGGCGAAGGATAACTTATTTCGCATATTGATTCAATTCTTCGATAATTGAAATGAAACGAGGCTCCTGACGGATGCAATCATATCGAGGATGCTGCATTTTTTTAAGAATATGATAGCATTCTGTATGTTCTGTACACTCGTGGAAATCCTTGCTCGGCTCGGGATAGACCAGTTTATCGGTGAAGATGGATGTGTACATCTTCCCATGATTGCTCATATACGATTTATCATATTCCACCGCGTGATGGCACATCTTCTCCAGGGATGCAAGCGCATCCTCCGCCTTGCCTTGCGACATCTGATACGTGGAAATCAGCCAATAATTGCGGGAGAGACGAATGTGGTAAAACATAAGGTTGTCCCCGTATATCATCGTATACAGCTGATTGGAAACCGTAAGCATTTCGATCTTTTTGTCCCATGTGGACGGATCGTCCGGCAAATCTTCATGTAGCACAAGATGGTGAATGGACAATCCCAAACCATCGGTAAATTTATCAATCTCATCTTGAATATAGCATTCTGTATTTCCATCACCTATTCCGCAAGCGAGAGCAGTTTCCCGACAGTATTTCATAGGCGCGAGCAAATCCAGCGTTTCCTTTGCCCGGTCAATTTTGTTCATGACGATATAAACACTGTTCAAAGTGGTAATCGCACCATACCGAATATCCTCATCATGACATACATCAATTACCGACAAACACAGTTTTTCCGCCTCGATTACATGGGCCGTCTCCCGTGTGTTTTCATACAAATCAATAAGACACGCCGCCAGATATACTTTGATTTTCGAATCGTTGGGGAATTTAAGAAACGCATCGCGTGCGAAAGAAAGTTTTTCTTGATGCGTCCCGACTTCTGCTAAACGGCGCATTTCCTTTTTGATTCTTGCCAGCTCCTCTTCCCTCTCGGACAGCTTATATCCAAGCAGTTCATCCGTGCTTACGGCGAAGAAATCCGCCAGCGCCGGCAAGAGTTCAATATCGGGATAGCCGCCCTCCGCCTCCCAACGGGAAATCGCCTGAGGTGTCACGCCGATGGCGGTGGCGAGGGTATCCTGGGTAATATGATTTTCCGTGCGCAATCTTTTAATGATCGCACCGATTTTTACGTTCATGTTGTACCTCCAAAATGACATTTTGTAAGCTTACAATTTTATTATAGCGGTTTTTCAGCGAAAAGCAATTATCAATCCCTTGTTGGCGAAGTAAACGGTTGGTTGAGTCGCTTCTTTTGCAAAGATTCCCTCACTTCCCCCCACAAAATTTTCTGCAGGATCTCCACCCATCTCTTGCAAAAAGGTGCCGATTGTGCTATACTGTATCCATAAATATTTATTCCTTTGGGAGTGTTTGTCCTATGAGCATCAAAATCGGCATTTACGGGTACGGAAATCTGGGACGGGGCGTGGAGTGCGCCATCCGCCAGAATCCGGATATGGAGTTGGTAGCGGTATTCACCCGCCGGGATCCTTCCGGCGTGAAAACTGCCTTTGGGGACGCACGCGTTCTGCACGTGGAGGAAGCCAAGAACATGACCGACAAGATCGACGTGATGATCCTGTGCGGCGGCAGTGCCACCGATCTGCCCACCCAGACCCCGGAGTTGGCATCCCTGTTCCACGTGGTGGACAGCTTTGATACCCACGCGCGGATTCCCGCCCATTTTGATGCCGTGGACGCGGCGGCCAAGGCATCGGGCAAGGTGGCCGTCATCTCCGCCGGATGGGATCCGGGTATGTTCTCCCTGAATCGACTGTACGCCGGAGCCATTCTGCCTGCGGGCAAGGATTACACTTTCTGGGGCAAGGGCGTCAGTCAGGGCCACTCCGATGCGATCCGCCGGGTGCCGGGTGTGAAGAATGGCAAGCAGTACACCATTCCCGTACAGACGGCTCTGGATGCGGTGCGCAGTGGCTCCAATCCCGATCTGACCACCCGGGAGAAGCACACAAGAGAATGCTTTGTGGTGGCCGAGGAAGGTGCGGACAAGGCAGAAATTGAGCGGCAGATCAAGGAAATGCCCAACTATTTCGCGGATTATGACACCACTGTTCACTTCATCACGGAAGAGGAACTGGCAAGGGATCACGGCGGCATCCCCCACGGCGGATTTGTAATCCGTGCGGGCAAGACCGGCGTAAGCGGGGAGCACACCCACATTATTGAGTACAGCCTGAAACTGGATTCCAATCCGGAACTGAGCACAAGAGAAAAACACACCCGTGAATGCTTTGTGGTCGCCGAAGAGGGAGCGGATCTCGCCGCCATCGAGCGGGAGATCAAGGAAATGCCCAACTATTTCGCGGATTACGATACCACGGTGCACTTTATCAC
>JAZSCY010000114.1:0-8203 GCA_045530875.1 Eubacteriales bacterium | reverse complement strand
CGTTTCCAGCAGACATGCCGTTAAAAACAGAACCTTTGATTTGACCGATACCATGGACCAATCCCCTTATTTTGTTGCATCACCATCAAACAGTATCCGAGCGGTTTTGAATATGATTTTGATATCCAACCAAATGGACCGTTTCTTTATGTACTCCACGTCATACATGGCTTTTTTCTGAGGGGCGAGGTAATACCCTCCCTCCACCTGTGCCAAGCCGGTCAAGCCCGGTTTTACCTTAAGCCGCTCATGAAATCCGTGGATATACTTTTCAAATTCGTTGTAGTAAACCTCGCGCTCCGGGCGGGGGCCGACCACACTCATGTCGCCCTTCAGAATACACCAAAGCTGGGGCAATTCATCCAGATGTGTGGCACGCAGTATCCGTCCCAATCCCGTAACGCGGGTGTCTTTTTCACCAGTGGACCACTGGATCCCCCCGGCTTCCGCATCCATGCGCATGGTACGGAATTTGATCACATGGATTTTCTTGCCATTCAGTCCCAGCCGTTCTTGATAGTAAAGCACACTTCCGGGAGAGGTGCATTTTACCAGCAAGGCGATCACCAGCATGGGCAGTGCCAGGACCGCCGCGGCCATAAGAGAAAACACAATATCGAACAGACGCTTGAAGAACGTGTAGCAGGGTTTCGGCTCAATTTCCCCAAGCGGTTCGATATAGAACTCCTCACGGCAATCGTGGGGCATGATAACTATAGTATTTCCTGCGTTGTCCGTGTTTTGTCTCACAGTCACCGGGAGTGTCACATCCTTTCTTTTACTCAGGTCTCCGGTTCGTAAAAGCAGTCAATGACAACATCCTTCACAGAACCTTCGTCCGCATAGAATTCCAAATATTTCTCACCCATCAACGTTTTACCGTCAATATCGAGAATCTCATGGATCTCATATGCTGACAGTCTCTGCAACAGGGCCTCCAGTTTGTTTCCGGAACAGTCGGAAACAAGGTAATCCGTCATTTTCAAAGCGGCGCGGGAGATGAAGTTTTCATCCTCTGCCGCCAGCTGACGGGACCGTTCATACAGCGCCTCCAGATACTGCTTCTGGCGCTTCATACGGTTGTTATTGGTAGGATCATCCAGACCGTAGCGGGAGCGGACGTAATAAAGCGCCTGCTCTCCCTCCAGCGTCACGGTTTCACCCAGCACCATGGACGGATCAATACTTGTAAAATCGTCCAGTATTTCCAATGTGATGCCGCCCACCAGATCGTTATAGGTAGGAACCGCATCCATCGTAACGGAAACGTAGTGATCGATGCGCACACCCATCAGCAGATTGGACACCGCATTGGCTGTGTTCCGGCAGCTGACCTCCCGCCCGTTACCGTAGGTATGGGAAAGTGCCAGCTGCTTCACAACGGTACCGATCTTATCTCCCGCCACACCCAAAACATTCATTTCGGCCATGGTATCCCGGTTGATGTGGATCACTTTACAGGTATTCTCGCTTTTATCCATGACAAACAGGAGGAGAAAGTCCGCCTGTTTATCGTTGTTGTAGGAGCCGCTGTCCTCCGTCTGGAACTTATCCAAACCGAGAACCAGAAGCGTTTCCAGATTGTCCTTCAGCACATACTTCTGTCCGTTATGGGACAAAGTTTCGCTCAGCGCCTCGTGCTCTCCGGAATAAGCGGTATTGTTCCGTTCCCAGAGCTCCACGAAGAAAAGCGTCAGTGCCAGCAGCACCACCGCCGCCAAAACGACGATGGCTATTTTGGAAACGGTGCTTCCCGAATCGTTTTTTCTACGATTCATGCTTTTTTCTTCTTAGAGTTTGCAACAACCACAACCAGACCGGCAGCAGCTACCAGGGCTGCACCCAGGTACATCATCATAGCGTTGTCGCCGGTGGGAGGAGTGGAGCTGCCGGAACCGTTGTCAACGATCACAGCGAAGGGGCCAAGCTCAGGTACAAAGAAAGTAACAGTGCAGTTTTCCTTGTCGATTTCCAGGATCTTTACGTTGTGCCAGTTGGTGCCGTCAAAACGCATGATGCCCACGAAGTTCTCCAGAGTTTCCAGCTTGATGGTGATGGTATAGCCGTCATGGCCGTCATGGTTTGCATCGTCGATGTGGCTGATGTCAAAGAGATCGCTGACGGACAACTCAGATGCAGCCTTGCCCAGTTCCTTGGCCAGTTCCTTCAGGGCCTGGGAGAATGCGTTATTCTCAATTACATTGGCGATCTGACGGTAAGCTTCTTCCAGTTTCTTGCGAGCTTCCTCATCCAGCTCGTCTCTGTCTGCATAAGAGGTGATCTTAATGCCGGTCTCGCAACCATCTTCCGTGTCAAAGTCAACCAGTTCGGGAGCTTCGTTCGCGGAGGGGCTGGAGATGAATGCGCCATTGGCAGCAAAAGCGGACACGCCCAGAGAGAGCACCATTACGAGGGTCAGACAAAGAGCTACGAGTTTTTTCATGATAAATTCATCCTTTCAAATGAATAGATTTAATGAGTGTATATGTTTTGCAGGAACAACCCGTTCCCATAGGAAATAAAGTCATGGACAAAGGCGTCTCCGAATTTCTTTTCCATCACGGAAATTGCCTTTGCCGTGTTGGGCGCACGGTCCGTCAGATTGTGTGTGTCCGAACCGAGGAAGTGGATCATGCCGTTTTGCAGCATCCTCAGCGCCCGATGTTTGGTGAGGAAGCTGCAGAAAAAACTGGCGTTGCACTGCAGCAGCGCTCCGCTGTCCAGAAACCGGTACAGCACATCCGGCTTTTGGTATCCGAGATATCGCTCGATGTGGGCAAGCACTAAAGTGATGCTTCCCTGGCCCGCCAGATCGCACACCTCTTTGACAGCATATTCTCCCCAGGTGCAAAAGGGCATTTCCAGAAGAAGAAGTCTGCTGTTCTCGATGCGCAGCTTTTTCAGCTCCGGCAAATGACTGATGCCGTCGTAGTATCGGACCTCCGCGCCCAGGTGGATCTTCGGTACACCCTCCGCCGCCTCTGCCAGACGCAGATACGCGGCATTCCGGCGAGTGATGAAATCATCCACCGATTCGTGGTTGGCCAGAAAGTGGGGCGTGGCAACCACCTGCCGCACGCCCTGCTCCTTCATCAGAGAGAGCATGCGCAAGCTTTCCTCCACGCTTCGGCTGCCGTCATCTATTTGCGGCAGGATGTGGGAATGAAAATCAATCATCCGTCTGTCCGCCTGATGTCTTATCAGCCGATTCGTAATTGCCGTAGCTGCCGTAATTGCCGTAGTGCTTGTAGTACTTATAATACTTGCTGTACCGTTTGTACCGGTACTTGCTGTAGTATCCCTTTCCGGTCTTGGTGCCGTTCATGACACAGCCCAGCACGTTGACGTTGGACAGTCGCAGCTGACGGATACAGTTTTCCAGTTCTTTCTTCTCACAGTACTCTTCGCGGATAACCAGAAGCATACCGGTGATGTATTTGGAAATGGCCAGCGCATCCGACACCAGATTCACCGGCGGCAGGTCGATGATGATGTAATCGAAGTGAGCCGCCAGACCTTTCAGGGCCGCCTCCATTCGCTTGGAGCCGAGAAGCTCGGAGGGATTGGGAGGCAGAGAACCGGCCGGCAGGATGTACCAGTTGGGAAGCTGTGGGGAGCGAAGTCCGGTCAGATCGATGGTGGACTCACCCCGGAGCAGATCCGCCAGTCCGGGGCTGGACTCGATCTGCATCTTCTTCGCAATGGAAGGAATACGGAGGTCACCGTCGATCAGAATGACTTTCTTTCCGCTTTCCGCCAGCACGTAGGAGAGATTGACTGCCGTCGTACTCTTTCCTTCGCCTCGCATGGAGCTGGTCACGCCGATGATCTTACATCCTTCGTTTTCCGTCATGGTGAACAGAAGATTGGTTCGGAGCAGTTTGTACTGTTCCGTCGCCGTGAATTTCAGGTTCTTATGCAGAGTGCTCTGGTTATCCGTAACGGCGAACAAATCGTTTTTCTTTTTCTTTTTTTCAGCCATTACTTATTCCCTCCCTGCTTGGATGCGTATTTGTAGTAGTATCCGTATCGCTTTTCCCCAGCATCCAGAAGATCGGGTACCTTGGCCAGGATCGGGTAGTCGTACATCTTGATGACGTATTCCTCATCGTGGACCGTATTATCCATAAGGACCGTAACGATCAGGAAAGCGACAGAGAGAAGCGCACCCACCACAAAGCCCACCGCGGTGTACATGCTGATGCTGGGCGCCACCTTCTCAGGATCGGCGATGGCGGAATCCACCACCTCCATGGAAGCGCCCTCCACGATCTCAGCAACCCGCTGGGGAAGGACGACCGCAATACCGTTTGCGATTTTTTCCGCTTCGTAGGGATCCTTGCAGGTAACGGTGACACGCATAACCTCCGTTTCATTCACAGGGCCGGACTCAATCATATCGTAAATGTCCTCCCAGGTGTAATCCACGCCGGTTTCATCGATCAGCCGCTCCAGAGTGGTGCGGTTTTTCAAAAGCACCGTATAGGTTTTTGCCAGGCTCTGTGCCGCCGTCAACTCCGAGGAGCTGATGCTGAATCCCAGATCTCCCATGGTGAAGGAACTGTTGTTAACATACAGCATCACCGAGGAGGAATAGGTGGGGGCAATCACGAATGCGGAGACGCAAAAACCGATCACAGCCAGCACCATACTCACGATCAGAACGAGCCAGATTTTTTCCAGTACGACCTTCGCGATATACGCCAAATCTATGACGTAATAATCTTTCACATTCTTTTCTGTTTTTTCCATTCATGTCTCCCTTCCAATGCAGACCGCTTGCTCTTTCCGGAATGCTGGCAGAAAACCCAAAAAATGTGTGGTTTTATGGGTTATTTTGTCAATTTCGGTAAGCATTTCCACAGCCCGAAAAGCAGGCGATTTTTTGATGATTTTACCCAAGCCGGAAACCCCGCCTACTATATCATAGTAATCATAGCACACATTTGCAAAAAAGTCAACTATTTTTGTCATGTTTGACCCCAAAAATACGAAAAAAATCCCCTGAAAAATCGGCATTTTTTCCTAACCGCTATTTACAATTATCCGTTTTTGTGCTATCATGGCGTTACATCTTCCATTTGTCACCAAAAATCGCCGGAAAGGAGACGCACAATCGTGTCAGACACAAAAAAATTGGGCCGCTTTCTTCTTATGCCAGCGCTGGTTTTGTGCGCCCTGACAGCCGCCTGTGCATCGGCCGATCCTCCCCTCACCGACGATTTGCGGGAGAATCCACCCATCGAATCCACATCCGATGACACGACCGCTTCGCCGCACGTCCATATCTGGGGCGAGTGGGAATGCATAAGCGCCCCCAGTTGCGTCGAGATCGGCGAGGAGGAACGGCGCTGTCCCTGCGGAGCCAAGGATACACACTGGATCCCAAAGAAAGCACATACCCCCGGTGAGCCGACGGTGGTCCAGTCCCCCACCTGCGCAAGCGAAGGACTAAGTCAGACTGTCTGCACCGGGTGCGGCAAAACAATGGGAACCGAAGCCATTCCCAAAACCGATCACGCGCCGGGAGAGTGGGTCGTAGTATCGGAACCCACCTGCGCGGAAACCGGACTGCGGCAGATGGCCTGCACCGGATGCGGCGAGGTTATGGAAGTCAAGGTAATCCCCAAAACAGACCATATCTCCGGCGAATGGACCGTGGTGGAAGCGCCCGCCTGCTTTGAGAGCGGCCTACGCCAGACCGTCTGCACCCTTTGCGGCACGGTAACAGAGACGGAGCCGATCGCCAAAGTAACGCACACGCCGGGAGAATGGATCGTAGTATCGGAGCCCACCTCGGTTTTGAGTGGTGAGAAGCAGCTTCTCTGTTCCGTTTGCCGGGGCACAATCGCCACGGAATCCATTCCCGAATATGCGCTGAGTGAAGCGGAGCGGGTAGCGGCTCTTCTGAAGGATATTCAATCCGAGAGCACCTTTACCTTTGCGGCTCTGGCGGATCTGCATGTCATGTCCGACAGCAACTATTCCCAAAGCATCAACACCGTCAAATCCCTGGAGATGGCAAGCAAATCCCTCGCTTATCTGGAAGATCGAATCCAAATAGAAGCGGCCGTTTTCCTGGGTGACTATACTGCCGCCAGCCGGAACTACACCGCAGCCCGCATCAAGCAGGATTTTGTGATCGCGGGAGAACATTTTTCCAATCTGGGTGACTATCCGGTAGCCTGGCTGCGGGGCAATCACGAGATCAATTATTACGCAAGTCGGGATCGGTTGGTCACAGATGAAGAACTGTATGAGTACGTGGACAAAAACAGCCGCGGGGTGATTTTTGATCCGGACAACCCTCACGGCGGATACGGATACATCGATTTTCCCGAGGCGAAAATCCGCATGATTTGCCTGAACACGGTGGATGCTCTGGCGGAAAATCCCGCAGTGGACGGTCAGGATGCCCCCTCCTGCGGTATCAGTTCCACTCAGCTGTCCTGGCTGGCTGGCACCGCCCTGAATTTCACGGAGAAAGAGGATCCGAGCGCGTGGGGAATTATCGTTCTGTCCCACCATCCGCTGGATTACATCAACCAGTTGAAAACCACGCTGCAGCTATTGGAAGCCTATCGAAATCAGTCCGCAGGCGAGTTGCGATACACCGTGGCCGGCACCGAATATGCGGTTGCATACGACTTTATAAATATTACTCCGGCTGAAATTTTATGCAGCATCCACGGGCACAACCACAACTTCAACAGCGAGAAATCCGGAATCACCGAGCCGTGGCTGTGGAGGTTCTGCATGCCCAATATGACCTCCGGCCGCGAGAACGAAAGCGCCTCTGTTACCAGCAATCCCTATTCCGACAAATGGGGCGATTTCGATGAGGACGGAAATCCCGTTTACTACAAAAAATACTATTGGAGCGAGGAAATCCAGGATTACGTCTACGACGATGAGAACGGAACCAGCTACTGCATGATCACCGTTGACCGGGAAAACAAAAAAATCTACGCACACTATGTGGGCGTAGGACGGGATCGTGTATTCGACTATTCTTCCTAAAAAACAGCCTCTGAGGAGTCATCCCCAGAGGCTGTTTTGTTGGTATCATTCTTTCCATTCAAATAGCTTTTTGTTGTATAAATATGCAATATCATCCGCGCCCTGCAGCCGGACAAAATAGAACGTATCTCCCGCAACGGAGGTGTTCTCCAGGCCCGCGGCTCCGTGACAATCTGCCGAAAAAGCACATGCGTCTTTCACTGGAACCTTTTCTTTTTACACACCGCCGGTGGAAGAGACAAATACCACTATCGCCGCCAAACAAAACAAAGCACAGAGAATCGCAGACACGAGAGACCACAGAATCCACCGTCCGCGACGTTCCCGCTCCCTCACCGCAATGCATATATTCAAAGCCAATAATGCCGGCAGCACCGGAAAAAGAACCAGAGCGCAGGTCAAATGCATAGCTGCATCCGCCAGTATTCTTCCAGAAGGGGTATCGCACCAGATACGATACAGCCAACACATCACAATGTCCGCTACACAAGCGAGAGAATATGCAGACTGGGTGACAAAAGACGCCAACTTCATACCTTTGCTCGTCATATCAGCCCTCCTTGTACTCAAACAGTTTCTTGTTATAGATATACCCGACATCCCCGTCGCCCTGCAGCCGGACAAAATAGAACATATCTCCCGCAGCAGAGGTGTTCTCCAGGCCCGCGGGCGTCATGTGAAATTCCTTGCTCCAGCCATAATGCTTTGTCACTTCATAATGCCGCCAGCTGGCGCCGGATCGAAAATAAAACACATGAACCTCTTTCATGGAACGGGCTCCTCTTCCGTGCCGGTGCGGTTCATACACCGCTTCCTCCGCGATATGGCACAAGATTTCCTCGGACACCGAGATCTCATCCCGCTCCAGAGAGTCCTTCAGCGCGGCGGTAATCTTCCGGTTTTTCCGCAGATCCCGGACAAGGAGGACGGCATGATAGACCGCCGCCACAAGCGACAGCAGCCCCAGCCACCAATACTGAAAGAAGCAAAGCATCATCACCAGTGAACCGGCCACCAATGGCCCAATATAGCACATTCGCCACTCCCACCGGACAGCATTCCGCTGTTCGATGGATTTGAGAAGATCCTCCCGGATATTCTCTTTTTTCAATATTTCTTTTTTCATACTTTCACCGCCTTGTTGTTCGTTTTTCCGATCACATGCGAATAAAAAACAGATAGG
>JAZSCY010000317.1:0-2766 GCA_045530875.1 Eubacteriales bacterium | reverse complement strand
CGGCATGGGCGGCCAGACCCAGGGCGAAACCATGGGCTTCGATATGCCTGCCCGTCTGGGTGCCGGCTTCTCCGCAACCCAGCTGCATGCTGAGCGCGTAAACGGCTACGATCCTCTGGCTGTAATCGACGCAACCACCCGCAAGAAGGAACTGCTTCTGGCCGGCAAGGGCCCTGCTCTTCTGGAAGTTGCAACCTACCGTATCAGCGGTCACTCCCCCTCCGACTCCTCCACCTATCGTACCCAGGAAGAGATCGAAGCTTGGAAGGAAGCTTGCCCCATCGCTGCATACCGCAAGAAGATGGTGGAAGGCGGCATCGCAACCGACGAAGAATTCGCAGCAATCGAGGAAGAGATCGTTCGCCGCATGATGAAGATCTGCACTCTGGCAATCGATGACACTCTGTCTCCTCGTATGGATATGGATAAGGATCCCGCTATCCTGTCCTCCCTCATGCTGTCCAACACGCATACTCCTTCCATGGAGCCCGGCCGTGAGCCCGACGTTCTCATTCCCAAGGAAGAGAATCCTCGCGTGAAGCAGCTGGCTACCAAGGCTCGCTATGCATATGACGAGAAGGGCGCTCCCATTCCGAAGATCAAACTCCTCGGTGTTCGTGACGCCATCTTCGAGTCCATTCTCGATAAGTTCTACGAAGATCCTACCACCATCGCATACGGTGAGGATAACCGTGACTGGGGCGGCGCATTCGCTGTATACCGCGGTCTGACCGAGGCTCTTCCCTATCACCGTTTCTTCAACGCTCCGATTTCCGAATCCGCTATCGTTGGTTCCGCTGTTGGTTATGCAATGGCTGGCGGCCGTGCTATCGTTGAGCTGATGTACGCCGACTTTATCGGCTGTGCAGGCGATGAAATCTTCAACCAGCTGTCCAAGTGGCAGTCCATGTCCGCCGGCATTCTGAAGATGCCCGTGGTAATCCGTGTATCCGTTGGTTCCAAGTACGGCGCACAGCACTCCCAGGATTGGACCGCACTGACCGCTCACATTCCCGGTCTGAAGGTTTGCTTCCCCTCCACTCCCTACGATGCCAAGGGTCTGATGAATGCCGCTCTGTCCGGCACCGACCCCGTTATCTTCTTCGAGTCCCAGCGTATTTACGACAAGGGCGAAGAATTCCACAAGGAAGGCGTTCCCACCGAGTACTACGAAGTTCCCTTCGGTGAACCCGATGTAAAGCGCGTTGGTTCCGATGTAACTATCCTGACCATCGGTGCAGTTCTGTACCGTGCTATGGAAGCGGCTCAGAAACTGCAGGATGAGTACGGCATCTCCGCCGAGGTTATCGACACCCGCTCCATCGTTCCCTTCAACTATGAGAAGGTTCTGGAGAGCGTGAAGAAGACCGGCCGCATCATCATTGTTGGTGACGCAGTTGATCGTAACTCTGTAATGCGCGATATGGCTTCCAACATCGCTGAGATGGCATTCGATTATCTGGATGCTCCGCCGGTTGTATTCGGTTCCCGCAACTGGATCACCCCTGCATTCGAGCTGGAGAAGTTCTTCTTCCCGCAGGCTGACGGCATCATCGATGTAATCAGCCAGAAGATTCTGCCCATCCCCGGCCGCGTTTGCACCATCAACGAGTCCGAGATCGAGCACATCGAGCGCTCCAAGAACGGTATCTAATCCAAACAAACAAGAGCATGGCCTTGTGCCATGCTCTTTCTTTATCAAAAAAGAGATGTGTTGTTCACACATCTCTTTTTGTTTTACGCCGTGACGACGCTGTCTGCCTTCTGGAGGCCCAGTTTCTTTACTGCGTCCTCGCGCATCTTATATTTCAGGATTTTTCCGGCCACGTTCATCGGGAAACTATCCACAAAATCGATGTATTTCGGCACCTTATGACGAGCCATATGGGCACCGATATAGGCTTTCATTTCATCGGCTGTCATGGATTCGCCATCCTTCAGGATAATGCACGCCATGATTTCCTCGCCGTACTGTTCATCTGGAACACCGATTACCTGCACATCCTTCACCTTTTCGTGGGTGTAGATGAACTCTTCGATTTCCTTCGGATAGATATTCTCGCCGCCGCGGATGATCATATCCTTCAAACGGCCGGTGATGCGGTAGTTGCCATCCTTCGTGCGGCACGCCAGATCGCCGGTATGCAGCCATCCTTCCTTATCGATAGCGGCTGCTGTTGCCTCGGGCATCTTGTAATATCCCTTCATCAGATTGTAGCCACGAGCCACGAATTCGCCGGTAACTTCGTCCGGGCAATCTTCGCCGGTTTCCGGATTGATGATTTTACACTCGATCTCGGGCAGCGGGCGGCCAACGGTGCCGACACGCACCTCGATGGGATCGTCGGTGGAGCTCATGGTACATCCGGGTGACGCCTCCGTCTGTCCGTATACAATGGTGATTTCCTTCATGTTCATCTTATCCACAACGTCCTGCATAACGGAGATGGGACAGGGGCTGCCGGCCATGATACCGGTTCTCATGTAGGAGAAGTCGGTTTTGGGGAAATCCGGGTGCTCCAGCAGAGCGATAAACATAGTAGGAACGCCGTGGAAAGCGGTAATGTGCTCATTATGAATGCACGCCAATGCCGGTTTCGGGGAGAAATACGGCAGGGGAAGCAAGGTGCCGCCGTGGGTCATAGTAGCCGTCATGGCCAAGACCATGCCGAAGCAGTGGAACATAGGCACCTGTATCATCATACGATCTGCGGTAGAGAGATCCATACGGTCACCGATGCACTTACCGTTATTTACGATATTTCT
>JAZSCY010000226.1:0-3233 GCA_045530875.1 Eubacteriales bacterium | reverse complement strand
AGTCGAGTCCTTTGGACTCGGTTTTGTTTTTGCCGAAACACGAAGCGCGATGAACCCCATCGGACACCGGGGCCCTTGTTTTTCACCTATACCGCTTCACGCTTTGTATGCCGCTGCGCATGATGAGGGAGCGCAACAGGGGCGAGCACAGAATATGCATCTTCGGGATCTTGCACCACAACTTCAGACGCAAGGGGAGGGTTTTCCGCCGGTACAGCCAAAAGATTTCCCGGGGATTTCCCCCTCCAAGAAACGATTCCGCCAGCAATTTTCCGCTGAGGACGGCCGAGCTGATCCCCTCAAAGGAGCTGGCACTGATGAATCCCGCCGCCTCGCCGCACAGATACACCCCGGCCCGGCCGGGAATGAAATCCCCCCATTTGCGGGGCGATGCCACAAAGCACCCCTCCCGCCGCACAGGATCCCCAAAAGGATGACCCAGATGGGATTCCAATCTGGATTTCTGCTCCGCGAAGGCGGATCGGCATCCCTCTCGCCGGAACGCGCCGCCGAACAGGGCCAGCCCATCTTTCCGAATAGTCCAGGAGCAGCTATCACTGGTTTTCGCGTCAAACACGCAGGCGTAATGGGGGATGTTTTCCACATTCTCCCCGTACCACTCCTGCAAGGCCACGTAGCGGAGCATGGTATCCTGAAAAAAGCGGCGGCGCACAAGAGAATTGGCTCCGTCCGCCCCCACCAGGCAGGCGGCGGACTTTTCCAAAATCCCATCCGCGCACCGGATGCGCAAATGATATTCCCCGTCCACCTCCGTCACGGAGAAGCAACGTCCCGTCACCACCGTCACCGACGGGGGCACCCGGGAAAGCAGCCACGCGTCAAAGGCGGCACGATCCATATTGAGATAATGGCGGGTATAGTAGCGCACGCGGCGGGGGACGAGATCCACCGTCTCCACGGCAAAAATCTGGGGATCGGCCAAAATGGAGTTGGGCAGGGTCAGATGCAACTTCGCCAGCACTTTTTGGGCGTCCGGTGCCAAAAGGCCTCCGCACATCTTTCCCTTGCCCTCACCGATCCCGTCGATGAGCAGGATTTTTCTTGCGGGATCCGCCGACGCCAATTCTGCGGCAAACACAGCACCCGCCGGGCCGGCACCGATGACGGCCACGTCATACATCGTCCTCATCCTCCGCCTCCCCCGGCACGTATGTCAGCAGATCCGCCACCTGGCAGTCCAGCACACGGCACAGCTTATCCAGCGTGGACAATTTCAGCGCCTTGATCTTTCCGTTTTTGAGCAGGGACACGTTGGCCATGGTGAATCCCACCTTTTCCGAAAGCTCCCCCACGCTCATTTTCCTCTTGGCCAGCATCACGTCAATATTCACTACGATCATAAGGTTCCGTCCGCCTCCTCCTTCAGGATGGCTGCACGGCCCACATAATCCGCCAGCACAAACAGCATCAAGGTAAGGCAGAAACCGATTCCGTCCACGAAGAGCAGCACCGGGGCGAGAAGTCTGTCCCCCGCCGACAGCAATGCGATCGCCACGCCGCCGAAAAGCAGGCAAACCCCAACCAGCAGAGCCCCGATTCCCTTCAGAAGCCGGGCGGTGCGGGCGTGAAAAATGCAGTCCGCGTCGATGGCCCAGGGCAAACGGAACGAAAGAATCACCACCAGCGCCATCACCAAAGCGATCATGCCGCCAAGGGCGTACAAAACGGGTCGGGATGCCCATCCAAGAAAATCGGATGCGTAATCCACCGCCGTGGGCATCCAGGCAAAGCTCATAACGGCCACTGCCGCCACCATCAAAAGCAGGGCGATCCGTATCCAAAGAGAAATCGGTTTCATCACAGAACAACCTCCTCCGGGGTGTTTTTTCTTTTATTATACCGCGATATTTCTCGTGTGTCAATAATTATTTATCGTATTACGATAAATTTCAAACAAACAGAAACCGCGGCAACAACCGCGGTTCCCAATAATATTATTCCTCTGCCCAGGCGCGGGCGGCACGGACGGCACGGTGCCATCCATGAAGCAGGCGGGATCGCTCCGACTCCTCCATGACGGGGGAGTAGATCTTGCTGTCCGCCATAAGAGGCAAATCCTCCCGGCCGTGCCAAAAGCCACAGCTGAGGCCGGCCAGATAGGCAGCGCCGCGGGCCGTCGCCTCTGCCGATGCGGGGCAGATCACACGGACGTGGGAGATATCGGATTGGAACTGCATGAGCAGATCGTTGGCAGACGCGCCGCCGTCCACCTTCAGATCCCGCATGGTGATGCCCGCATCGGCGCACACCGCCTGCAGAATATCCTCCGTCTGGTAGGCGATGGACTCCAGCGCCGCCCGGATGATGTGATTCCGTCCGCTGGCGCGTGTCATGCCAACGAGAGTACCCCGGGCGTACATATCCCAATAGGGCGCACCCAGCCCGGTAAAGGCGGGCACCAGATACACGCCCTCGTTATCCTTGACTTTGGAGGCAAAATAGGCGCTGTCCCGGGCTTCCGTGATCAGTCCCATGGCGTCCCTCAGCCACTGGATCACGGCGCCGCCCACGAACACACTGCCCTCCAGGGCGTACTGGGGATCCTCTCCCGTCAGGGTGGCGGCCACAGTGGTCAGCATACCGGATTTCGACCGGACTGCCTGGGTACCGCAGTTGACCAGAAGGAAGCATCCCGTACCGTAGGTGTTTTTGCCCTCGCCGGGAGCAAAGCATCCCTGGCCGAAGAGAGCCGCCTGCTGATCGCCCGCCATGGCACACACAGGCACTGTGGTTCCCAGCACAGGCACATCCCCAAAATGGGATCCGCTGGGGCAGACCTGGGGCAGCATAGCACGGGGGATGCGGAACAGTTTCAGAAGATCCTCATCCCAATCCTGGGTGTGGATGTTGTACAGCATGGTGCGGCTGGCATTGGTGGCATCCGTTTTGTGGAGGACGCCGCCGGACAGCTTCCAAAGAAGCCAGGTATCGATGGTGCCGAACAGGGCATCCCCCGCCTCGGCGGCGGCCCGGGCGCCGTCCACGTGATCGAGAATCCAGGCCAGTTTGGTGGCGGAGAAATAGGCATCGGGGCGCAAACCCGTCTTCTCGGCGATCAGGGGAGCATACCCGTCCTCCTCCAGTTTCCGGCAGACACCCGCTGTGCGCCGGCCCTGCCACACGATGGCGGGACACAGGGGTTTGCCCGTGTGCCGATCCCACACCACCACGGTTTCTCTCTGATTGGTGATGCCGATGGCGGCCACTTCCTG